>CAKUKT010000325.1 GCA_934663655.1 uncultured Victivallaceae bacterium | reverse complement strand
GGCATCTGGCTGATCGACCTGGAACGTGACACCTCGACATTGTCGGTGTCGATGGCCCGGGTGGTACGCGACTATCCGGGGGAGGGGGTCGAACAGGCGGTGAGCTGGTTCAACCACCTGCTGATCAGTCCGGACAGTCGGAGATTCGCATTTTTCCACCGCTGGCGGAGGTTCGGTCCCTGGGGCGAGGGGGTGTTGTCGCATCTCACGCACATGTTCACCGCCAACCTCGACGGCAGCGAACTTTATCCGCTTAATCTCGAAAATATGAGCAGTCATTATGTCTGGATCGACAACGAGAGGATCATCAACTACTCCCGCCGTTTCTCCGACGGCGACCACTACCACATCTTCACTGATCGCACCGACCGGGTGGAAACCATCGGTGCAGAGGCTTTTGCCGCCATCGGCGACGGTCATTGCACGTTCTCTCCGGATGGCCGCTGGATGCTGACCGACAGCTATCCGTCCTCCCGGGATTCCTGCCGCGGCCTCTATCTGTATGAAATTGCCGCCGACCGGCTGTACGAAATCGGCAGGTTCTACGCCGACCCCAAATATGTGACTCCGTCCCGCTGCGATCTGCATCCACGCTTTTTTGCGGATGGGCGAAGCATCTGCTTTGATTCGATCCACGAAGGTTTTCGCGGGATCTACCTGGCGGACGTCTCATCACTGACCGAGGCGCGCTGAATTGGTGCAACCCCATACCGTCATTGCGGATAAGGACGGTGGATTCAATCCAGTTTGCGGCGGCGCAGTCGGAGCGCATTGGTGATCACCGAGACCGAGGAGAGGCTCATCATGAAACTGCCGATCACCGGGTGCAGAAACCATCCGAAGGCGGGGTAGAGGACTCCCGCGGCCAGCGGGATCATCACGATGTTGTAGATGAAGGCGAAAAAGAGGTTCTGGCGGATATTCCGCGCCATCTCCCGGCTCAGCCGAACCGCTTTGACGACGCCGTCGAGATTGCCGCTGACCAGCGTGATCCCCGCGCTCTGCATGGCGATATCGGTACCGGTGCCCATCGCGATGCCGACGTCGGCCTGAGCCAGTGCCGCTGCGTCATTGATGCCGTCGCCGGCCATCGCGACGATCCGGCCCTGGGATTGAAGGTCCCGGATTGCCGCGAATTTCTGATCCGGCAGCGCTTCGGCGATGATATTATCAATGCCGACTTCCCGGGCGACCGCTTCGGCGGTGGCGCGGTTGTCGCCGGTGAGCAGTACCGGTTCGATGCCCTCACTTTTCAGCGCCGCCACCGCGGCGGCGGAATCGGGTTTCACCGGATCGGCGATCACCAGGACTCCCAGCAGTTGACCGGCGTGAGCCGCATAAATCCGGGTTTCGGCGTCGGCGTGTTCCAGCTCCCGGAGGTCGATCTGTTCGGAGGCCATGAATGCCGCGCTGCCGACCAGGGCCCGGCTGCCGTCGCAGGTGAAGGAAATTCCCTGTCCGGGGTGGTTCCGGAAATCTGTTCCCGGTGGGAGGACGAGCTGTCGCTTTTGCGCTTCGGAGACGACCGCCCGGGCCAGCGGATGTTCGCTGTAGCTTTCGCCGGCCGCACCGAGGGCGAGCACTCGCTCCGGAGAGACTCCCGCAACCGGCCGGATTGCGGTTACCGCCGGTTTCCCTGCCGTCAGGGTGCCGGTCTTATCGAAGACGACAACGTCGACCCGTTTCATTTTCTCCATTGCTTCGGCGTTGCGGATGAGGATGCCGTTCCGGGCGCCGAGGCCGGTTCCGACCACGATCGACATCGGCGTCGCCAGTCCGAGCGCGCAGGGGCAGGCGACCAGCAGCACTGCGATCGCGGCAGTCAGGCCGAACCGGAAATCTCCCGCTCCGAAAGTCCAGATCAGAAACGCCAGCAACGCCACCGTCACCACCACCGGGACGAAGATGGCCGCAACCCGGTCGACGAGGTTCTGAATCGGGGCGCGGGAACTCTGTGCTTCGCCGACGAGGGCGATGATTCTGGCCAGCAGCGTATCGCTGCCGACCTTTCGGGCGGTCATGTCGAAAGCTCCGCGACCGTTGAGGGTACCGGCGGAGACCTGATCGCCGACCTCCTTGAGCACCGCGGCGGGTTCGCCGGTGAGCATCGCCTCGTCGACGTCGCTGCCGCCGGAGATCACCACTCCGTCAACCGGGATCCTGGCTCCCGGTTTGATGCGGACGATGTCGCCGACCTGGATTTTTTCGAGTGGAATCTCCGCAGTGGAACCATCCGGTTTCACCAGTGTTGCCGTCGGCGGAGCCAGCTTCAGCAGTGAACGGATGGCGCCGCCGGTTTTGCTGCGGGCACGGGCTTCCAGCATCTGACCGAGGGTGATCAACGTGGCGATCATTGCTGCGGGCTCAAAGTAGAGGTGGGGGCGTCCGTCGGAATAGAGCATGGTTTCGGGCAGGGTGCTGCTGAAAAACAGCGCATAAAGGCTGTAGAGCCAGGCGACGCCGATGCCGAGCAGGATCAGCGTGAACATATTGAAGCTGAGCTTGCGCAGCGATTGCAGCCCGAGCACGATGAGGAACCGGGCCGGACCGAAAATCACCAGTGAAGACACGATCAGTTGCAACACTCCCATCACCGGACCGGTCGGGAAGTCGAACCAGTGCGGCAGACAGCCTGTCAGCATCAGAATGACGGTCAACAACGCGGAGATGATCAGTTTACGGCGCATTCGGATAAAGAGTTCCCGGTCGTCATCGGGGATTTCTCCGCCGGCGGGAAAGCCGATGAATTTCTTTTCCAGCGCCATTCCGCAGACGGGACAGGGACCGGGCCGGGGTTCTTCGACCTCCGGATCCATCGGACAGATATAAACGATTTTGGCGCCGGGGGAAGGGGGGGGTTCGGTTCCGGTCGGGGAACCGGGCGCGGCAGTTGAGAACTTCTCCGGTTCGGCGTCGAACTTCTGTTTGCAGCGTTCGCAGCAGAAGTGAATGGTGGAGTGGTTGTAAACCGACCTGAAGGGTGAATTTTCACTTACGGTCATGCCGCAGACGGGGTCACGCTCCGGGGCGTCCGATCCGGATCCGGTTGCGGCTCCTCCGGCGGGAGCAAGGAACTTCTCCGGTTCGGCGTCGAACTTCTGTTTGCAGCGTTCGCAGCAGAAGTGAATGGTGGAGTGGTTGTAAACCG
>CAKUKT010000324.1 GCA_934663655.1 uncultured Victivallaceae bacterium | reverse complement strand
CGTCCCGGCTGGCTGGTTGAGATGGAGGGAATCGCGGTGAACGGCAATGGCGATCGGAACTTCAGGAATTTTTCCTGACTCCGGCTTCCTGACATGCCGTCCGGCTCGTTCACCAGATCCGCGGCGGCAATCCTAATTCAGCCGAAATCAGATCCCGAACCGGATGGTGCGGGTGCGACGACAACAGCCGGTTCTTCACGAAACCGAGCGCAATCCGGCTCTCCAGGTCGTAAAACCCCTCCGCTCCGGCGGCACCGCCGTGACCGAACATCCGGCCGTAATCCGGCGCCGGACCGCAGAGCGCATAGCCAAGACCGAACTTCGCCCAGCTGTCGCCGGGAGGATCATCGTGGGCACGGCGCAGCCACGTCGCCTCCGCCAGCAGCTCCTCCCCGATCAACTCACCGCCGCCGAGCGCGGCATAATGCCGGGCGACGGCTCCGGAAGTGGCCAGACCATTCGCCGAAGGAATAAAGCCGCGCCGGATTGCGATATTGTGGATAAATTCGTCATACCAGGCGCTCTCCAGAGGGGTAACCGCCGAAATGTCCAACCGGATGAAACGCGCCTCCGCTTCCGGAGTGGAACCGAAAAAACAATCATTTGCAATCCCGACCCGTTCGAGCACCTCATCCCGGACTATTTCCGGAAAAGTCCTCCCGCCGTCGGCCCGGGCGGCGGTCTCCCCGAGCAGCCACGCAAAGGTAAGCGGATGATACACACACTTGCCGCCCGGCACCCCTTCCGGTTTGCGTCCGGCCATGCGCCGGGTCATCAGCTCCCAGTCGGCCAGTTCCGCGATATTGCCGCACGGCGGCAGCCGAAAAAGCCCCCCGCGGTGACTCAGAATATGCCACACCAGCACATTCTCCTTGCCGTTCGTCCCGAACTCCGGCCAGTAATCGGCCACCGGACGGTCAAGTTCGATCACTCCGCGCTCGACCAGCCGCAGAAACGCGGTGGTGATGATCCCCTTCCCCACTGAAAAAACCGGAAACAGCGTGGAGGCGACGACCGGCCGCCCGTCGGGGAAACATCCCGCCACAATATCGGCAATCACGGTTCCGTCCTGGATCACCGTCAATCCGCAGGCCGATTCCCGACCGGAGGAAACCGCTTCATTCAAAATCCGCTGCAATCGCGGTTCAATTTCCCGGCGATGAAAGATCATCCGCGTCACCTCTCCCGGTTCAGAGCCGCAGTGATGGCCAGCACCTGCGGCAGCAGCTGCTTCTTGCGGCTCAGCACCCCCGGAAGCGCAAAACGGCTGCCCTCAATCCGGGTGTAGGGAAGCAGCCGGATCACCTCCTCGTCGCCGATCAACAGCAATTCGGAATTTTCCCGTACCGCGTCGGTAACCAGCAAGCCGATGAAATCGAGCGAACCGGCATTCATCGTCTCCCGCATGGCTTCGATCAACTCCGTTTCGCGTTGATGCAGCAGTTCGAGATTTGATTCCTCCACCTGGGAAAGTGAAAAATGGAATTTTCCGTCCACGTAGTTCTTGCGGTCGGAGTTGATCACCTCCTCCGGAGACTTGGAAGCCAGCGGGGAATCGATCCGGGAGAGTTCATCCATAAGCTCTTTTCCGCTCACCCCGGAAATCCTCTCCAGCCATTCAAGCATCCGTCGGTCAAGCGGAGCACTCGTCGGCGATTTAAGATTAAGGGTGTCCGAGACGATTCCTCCCAGCAGCACCCCCGCGAGGCCCGGCGTCAGACTCTCGCCCGCGCTGCGGAACATCGCCGCCACCAGCGTGCAGGTACTCCCGACGACATCACCGGTGAAACGGATCGGCGTCGCAGTCGGCGCCATTCCGATCCGGTGGTGATCGACGACTTCGATTACCGGCAGTTCGTTCACTCCGGGGAGGCTCTGATCGATTTCGTTGTGATCGACCAGAATAACCCGCGACGGCGGCGGCGACGATACCGCACTCTTGAACACCACTCCGATCAGGCGGCCGTTCTCGGTCACCGGCATCACATCCTCCGGCTGCGCCAGCACCCGCGAGAGCACCCCGGCAACCCGGTCGTCAGGGGAGAGCACCGGCACCGTCGCAGCAAAACCGAAGTACTCCACCGGCACACTGAACTTCAGCCGCCGAATCACACTCGCGGAATCCAGCGGCGTCTGCAGGATCGTCACCTGCTGCTGTTCGGCCTCTTTCAAGATCAGCGGTTCCACCGGTTTGCCGCCGGTGACGATCAGCAGCCGCACCCCGCGTTGAAGCGCCCGCAGATGGATTTCCGGCCGGTCGCCGGTGATGATCGCCAGTTGACGACCGCTGCCGGGCGGCAGATGAGTTTCAAAACTGTCGATCCCCATCGCCGCAACGTAAACCATGAATTCCTGTTCGGGTTCCGGCTCAAAAACCGTCAACGCCTCCGCCTCGATCACCCGGGTTATCAGCGCAATCGAACTGTATACCCGGCGACCGGCCAGACCGCCTCCCGAATCATCTCCGGTGTCCAGCAGTCGTGACAGCAGATTCATCGGACTGAGCATCCCGATGAAGCCGCCATCGCCATCCACCACCGGCAGCCGCGAAAGCCCGCTCGCCGAGAGCATTTTCACCGCATCGAGCAGCGGTGTCCCGACCGAAACCACCGGAGATTCCGTGGTAATCTCGCCGATCCGCGGATAGACATCGTTGACCGAAGGGGGCGCCTCAACCCCGAAACGGTTGAAGAGATATGCCGCCCGTTCCGGCAGCACCCCCGGACAGACCGCGACAATCGGCGGGCCATCCGGATTCTGGCGGCGGCGGAGTTCCGCCAGCGCCGTCGCCGAAGCGATACTGTCAATGTCCGGATTGCGGTGACCGGTGACGATCACCCGTCCCCTGCGCTGATCCTTTTTCATCGCCTTTCAATATCCCAGAGCCTTCTTAACCGCGCCGATCTCCGGATCGATTAACTGAGGTTTGTTCGCATAGACGCCGCGAATGCCGTAGTGATCGAAAAGTTCGTCCCGGTGATAACCGATCACCGCGTCCGGATCCTTGAGAATGTTGCCGGTCAGAATGCCGACTACCGTCGCCTCCGGATCGATAACCCCCAGTTCCACCAACTTCTTCGCGCCGGCCACCGAGCAGCAGCTGGCCGGTTCCGCGCCGATTCCCGCCGCGTCCACCATTGCCTTGGCGTCCATGATCTCCTGTTCGGTGACGCTTTCCACCACGCCGTTGCAC
>CAKUKT010000323.1 GCA_934663655.1 uncultured Victivallaceae bacterium | reverse complement strand
TCTCGGAGAAATCGACCCGGTAAATCCCCCGGTATCCCTCCTGGATCGAGTCAAAGCAGACCTCGCGGTTGTCGGCGGAGAGCCGCGGATGCAGATCGCACCGCGCCGGAGCCACATAGGAGGGATCAGCGTAGAAGCGGCCAAGTTCAAACGCCCGGTCAGCGGCAATGTCGTACAGGAAAAGTCCGCGGCAGGTGTCCCGTGCCGAGGGATAACTGTCGGTCAGCATCCAGCGGGCATCCAGCGACCAGGTACAATGGCCGTCACCGGTGCCGGAGAAGGCCTCCGCGCCGATGGTCTCGACCCGATCGCTTTGGTCGGTAAAAATATGGTAGCGGTCCCCGTCGGCGAAACGGCGGGAGAAATTGATGATCCTTTGGTTGTCGATCCAGCTGTAGTGGCTGCTCATGTCCTCAAGGTTGAGAGGATAAAGCCCGCTACCGTCCAGATTAGCGGTGAACATGTGGGTGATGTGAGATAGCACCCCCGGCCCCCAGGGACCGAAGTGCCGCCAGCGGTGAAAGAAACCGAAGCGGCGGCTGTCCGGACTGATCAGGATATGATTGAACCAGCTCACTGCCTGATCGCTGCCGAGTCCGGGAAAGTCCCGAACGATCCGTGCCAACGACACCGACAGGGTGGAGGTATCGTTCTCCAGGTCGATCAGCCAGATGCCGTCGTTGTCCGGCCACCCCTTTTCCAGCAACGGTGTCCAGACGCCGGGGTAGCCGTAGCCTGGACGTTCCCGGTCGAGCCGGGCGAAATCGAGGCTCAGCGCGTGTTTGCGGTCAGGGGAAAGGCAGTAAATCGGACGGTGAAGCGTCCGCTTCCGGCCATTGGTGAGATTGACGATGTGGGCAACGAAGTGGTCGTCTTCAAAGTCATTGTAGATGATGGATTCATCGTCGAACCATTGGAGCATCGCCCCCTGTTGCCAACACCAGGCGCGGGTTTCGCCCACCGGGGTGAAAACGCCGCCATCCAAGGTGCCGACCTCGGCGATGTCACCGAAACGTACCTGCCGTTTGGCGAAATTTGTCCGGTGTGCGAGTAGACGTCCGGCGGAATTCCAGGGGGATTTGTCGAAGTACCCGAAAAAATATTGTTTCCCGTCGGCGGGGGTGAGACGCTGTACCGGCAGATGATTTTCGATCATTCGCGGGTTGGGTTTCGGTTGATTGCTCATCGATCCTGATTCCTTTAACCAATTTCCCAAAATTGGCTTCTGATTGTTGGTTAAACATTTTACGGCATCAAAACCATTTTGATGCGGCTGACATGATCTCTGAAAAAATGAAAATCGCTCCTCGGCTTAAACTCTCCTCCCGATGCCGATGCACGGTGTCGTTTCAAAAATCCCCCGCCGATGTTAACTCCGGCGGCAGGAAATTCTCAACGGCGGGCTCCCCTTTCGTCAGAAGACCAGACTGTTTTTAAAGGTGATCGGCAAGGCGAAGATGTGATTGATCTTCCGCTGATCCGTGTAGGTGGAGAAACTGCTGATATCGTACAGGAGTAACACCGCATCATCCGCGATTTGGGGGATTGAACAGTAACTGCTGCTCTGGTAACGATCAGGAGCCTGAAAGATCTCCACCCGTTCATATTTTCGCCCGGTACCGGTAAAATCCACCAGCAGGTAGATACCGGGACGACCGGAAACTACCACCAGTGTATTGTTTGCCAGCAGCTCCGCGTCTGGGGATACCCCGTACTTGGCGATCACCTCCGGCGTACTCCAGCTCTTGCCACCGTCGGTGGAGCGCGACTGGATCAGCGGCACGTTATTGTGACGGGAAAGATCACCGGTGCGGCAAAACGCCAGCAACGAACCATCCGCCGCCTCGACCATCACGCCTTCCCCCGGCCCCTCATCCTTGCCGTAGGGCAACGTCCCCGGAAAGGGGCGGGCAAAAAATTCCCACGTGTCGCCATCGTCGTGGGAAGCGATGAAGTAGGAACAGAGTTTGTTTTCCGGAGCGCCGTCGCGCCCATAGGCGTTGGCGATCAATGTGCCGTTCTTCAGCCGTTTGGGATGACCGTGAATACACATTCCCGCCTTGAACGGCAACTTCACCGTCTGTTTTTTCTGCGAGATCACGGTTTTGTGGTCCCGGTCATAAACGGCCACGTCGATCTCATGAGTATCCGAGACCTGCAGATCCCAGGCGTTGATCTTGCCGGAGGTCCCGTCTTGGCGGGCAAAGGCGGTGTTGGCGGGCACCGGATGGCCGGGGTCGATCCAACTCTTGCCGCCGTCGGTGGAGAGCTTGCAGGCGGAGCGCTCGTGCCCGTGAATGCCCACCGAATGGTGGAGTAACAGTGTTCCGTCCGAATGGATCCGGCCGTGGCAGAAATTCAGATGCTTCGGGCTTTGAACCACCTCGCTCCGTTCTCCGAAGAGCACCCTTCCCTGCTCCAGGTTCCGGCTTCCGGTCGGCGGATCGATAGGCACTTCCGCCACGGCGGTCACCGCCGCGCCCATTACCATGGCGGCGATCAGCGATTGCAAATCCGGCATAATCATTCTCCCAGAATATAAATCAGTTCCATTTGTTGCTGATAGCTTCGTTCTCGTCTCGATACTGGATCATCCCCGGACAATGAGCTTTGAATTCTCCCGGGGACATGGCATCGGCATGGCCGTCAACCCAACCGATGACGTTGCGGCGGTTGTGGTAAAAGACCCCCAGCTGACTGCCATCGTCGATCCGCCACTCCGGCCACGGATTGTGAACTCCGGCACTGGAGTCGGCGATCAAAGCCTTGCCGGTGCAGCGCGACAAAGTGAGCGCCGCTGAATAACCGGAATCCTGAAATTTGACCAGCGCAATGCCCTCCCCGGCATTGTAGTATTGCAACCACTGGAAGTTATCCCCCCGCCGAACCGACCCGTAGATACCTTTGAACGCCTCGTTGTCGGGATTGCCGTCGGTACCGACGATCGGGTTCTTCCGTCCGGCGGTCTCAAGCTTGGTGCAGGTGGCCACGGTGGCGCTGTTCGGCAGATAATTACTGTTCACCAAAAAATGCGCGTACAGCCAATTGGATTTATTCCACATGATTATCTGATTGCGATTGGTATCGGAGTACATGCCCACCGCCAGTAACACTTGTTTTTTGTTGGCAATGCAGTTGCTGGTCTTGGCGGCCTCCCGCGCCTTGGAGAGTGCCGGCATCAGCATGGCGGCCAGAATTGCGATAATGGCAATAACTACAAGAAGTTC
>CAKUKT010000322.1 GCA_934663655.1 uncultured Victivallaceae bacterium | reverse complement strand
GAGATTCCCCGGAAGATCTTCCGTCTGGCGGAGGAAACCGGTCGCCGGGTGTGTCTCGGACAATATCAGGATTTCAGTGAAGATCTCGACCCGGTGATCGGGGCGCCGCATCCGATGATGAGTTTCCGCAAGTTCCTGCAGCTGCGGGAACTTGATTGTGAGTACAGTGCGACCCACTGGGGGGTGATCTCACCGGACCTGCTGCCGGTGAATCTGAACCGGGAAGTCATCCGGGAAATGAGCTGGGGGGATCCCGCTGAGGGGTTCAATGAACTTTTTCCCAAGCTGGTTCCGGCAGTTTTTGAAACGCGGCAGCGGCAGAAGATTCTGGATGCGCTCGGGAATTTCGACCGGGCGTTTGCGCTCTGGCCGCAGCTCTGGGGCTTGCGTCTGCAGGATATGGGACTGCGGTTGCGCTGGCTGATGCGTCCTTTCAAGGTCGGCGGCGAATACAGCGATGCCGAACAGGAATTTCTGGCCGCGCATCAGATCTACCATATCTGTCCTCACGATCCGTACGATTCGTTTCTGCAGATGACTCCGGATCATGCGCTGGAGTTGGCCGGATATTACGATGAAATGATCGCCCTTTTCGAACGCGCGATTGCCGAACTCGAATCGATTGAACCGGCCGATGCGTCGGCGCGGGAGTTTCTGGCGTCGCTGATCGAACCCGGGCGGTTGATCCGGCTTTTCTGGATAACCTTCCGCAATCTGCTGGCTTTTTACGGCACCCGCGATGGAAAGTGCGTGATTGACGGGGAGTGCCGCACCGCCGAGCTGCGGCGGATCGTCGATGAGGAGATCGCCAATACCCGGGAAACGATCGATTATCTCCGGGATCATCAGCGTCACCTGGTGATCGTTTCGCGCGGCGAATGGGGACAGTGTTTCGGCCCGAATCTGCTTGAGGTTTTCGGGCGCAAACTTGAACTCATGGAACGCGACCGCAACTGACCATTGGCGAAAAACAACCGCCCCGATGCCGCTGCGACTAAATGTCTGGCGGCGCCGGGGCGATTTTCATAACTCCGCAGTGAGGTGCAATACTCTCAACTTGCGGCGGGAAATTCAAAGGGCGTCGTTAAGCGCCTTCAGCGCCTGTTCATAATCGGGTTCGTGGACGATGTCGTCCACCAGCTGCGAATAGGCCACCCGGCCGTCACTGCCGATCACCACCACCGACCGGGCAAAGAGACCGCGCAGCGGACCATCCTCCATCAGCACCCCGTAGTCGATGCCGAAGGTCGATGAGTATTGGAAATCGGAAAGCGTAACCACCCGGTCGATTCCCTCGGCGCCGCAGAAACGGCTCTGGGCAAAAGGAAGATCCCGGGATATGCAGAGCACCAGAGCGTCCTTCAGCGCGGCGGCCGCCTCGTTGAATTTCCTTACCGACATCGAACAAACCGGAGTGTCGATGCTCGGAAAGATGTTGAGCAGCAACTTTTTTCCGCCGCCGTCGGCGAGGGTGAAGCTGCTGAGGTCGCCGCGGGTGAGCGCGAAATCGGGAGCGGCGGCGCCGGGGGTGATGAATTTGCCGGCAAGTTCTACCGGCTTACCCTGAAATCTGGTCTGATTGTTCATGGCGTTTCTCCTCTTTTGGGGGTTGCTTGTAGCGGGGAACTCTGTAACTCTGAAATATAATCCGCTACATCTTTTCTGTCAAATCGGCCATCGCAGCCGCAGTGAAGTTCTCTACTTGACAAATATCCGGCGGCAGGGTATTATAAGAGTCATGCGACGGCCGCCGGATGAACGCAAAATCGAGAAAACCGGCAGGTGCGTCCATCGGGTTATGGAGAGAAAGGCGCAGGCATGGTCAGACATATCATTTTGTGGCGACTGAAGAGTGAATTGAGCGAGACGGAAAAGATTTCCATCCGTGCGGGAATCAAGTCGGGTCTGGAGGGGCTGGCAGGAGTAATCCCCGGTCTGGAATCGATACGGGTGGTGAGCGGTAGTCTGGCGAGTTCGACGGCGGACCTGATGCTCGATTCGGTTTTCCGCGACGAAGCCGCGCTCCGGAATTATTCAAAACATCCGGCCCACCTGGAGGTTGCCACCACCCGGGTGCGTCCATTTGTGGAAACGAGGCTCTGCGTTGATTTTGAGGAGGAGTGACCGGGGGTAGTTTTCCGGAACGTTGGGAAACGGACGGAAATTCCGGTTCATCCCGGGGGTGGGAAGGGGTTCTGGTTCCGGAACCGTCCCCGTGTCCGGCTGCGTGGACGAAGAACGGAACTGCCGGCTGGTTCTGTTTCCGGAACCATCCCTGTGTCCGGCCGCGTGGACGAAGAACGGAACTGCCGGCTGGTTTTGTTTCCGCGAAGTTCACGTTGTGGTTGCGCGGTTCCTGAAAATTGCATCGTGGAATGTTTTTCTGTCAACAATAAAGACGGATTTTCGTCTCCGGGAACCCCCGGAACAAAAATCCGTCCCGGCTGTGGAAAGATAAGCTGTTGATCAGGAAAATACCGAATCAAAACGTTGATTTGAAGGAGAAAAATCCAGTTTTCGGGTAAAATTCGCCGCGTCTTTGGCTCCGAATTCCCGGTTCATGCCGCAATCCTCCCATTCCACTGAAAGCGGTCCTGAATAACCGATCTGGTTCAAGGTTCTGATGATCCCCTCAAAATCGACCTGCCCGTGTCCGGGACTGCGGAAATCCCAGCCCCGGCGGGGATCTCCGAAGTCGAGGTGCGACGCGAGGATTCCGCTTTCCCCGTCCAGAGTCACCGCACAGTCCTTGATATGGCAGTGATAGATCCGATCCGGAAATTTCTTCAGAAATTTAACCGGGTCAACCCCCTGCCAGAAAAGGTGGCTTGGATCAAAATTGAAGCCGAATTCCCGACGATTGCCGACGGCGTTCAGAGCCGCTTCCGCGGAATACAGATCAAACGCTATCTCCGTGGGATGTACCTCCAATGCAAATTTGATCCCGCATTTTTCGTATTCATCGAGAATCGGGTTGAAAAGTAACGTCTGCTTGGCAGCGATTTTTGACCGTAGTGGCGCCGTTTCGGCGCCGAACTCCGGAATGAAAGTCATCCCCTTTTAAAGGTGGTAAAAAAAAGCCGACCGGAAACCGGTCGGCTTGAATTTTTTTACTGGTGGAGTATTCCCGCTTGAGAAAAACTTCCCTATATTTTGCCGATAACGATTATCCCTCCATTCGCCGTTTATTTTTTCAGATAGGTCCTGAATTCCGTCTGCATCTGATGGG
>CAKUKT010000321.1 GCA_934663655.1 uncultured Victivallaceae bacterium | reverse complement strand
GTCCCCTATCTGGTCCGGGTTCCCGAGGACAACCGGCTGCTGCTCAGCTGCGGCGCGGGGCTCGAACTTCGCGGGGTGATCAGCGAAAGCCGCGACAACGGCGACACCTGGAGCACCCCCGCCTCTCCCACCGATCCCCCCTGCGGGATGCTCTACGGACTAACCTACTGCGGCAACGGGGTGGTGCTCGCCTGTGACGGTAAATTCCGCAGTACCGATTACGGCCGGAGCGGCAAATTCATCGCCGGCTGGGACAATGATCCCCGTTTCAATACTCCCGTATACGGCTGGGATCCGGCGCTGGTGTTTCCGGACAGCGACGGCAAACATCTGCTGCTGAGCGGTTACTACAACAAATTTTTTCATGCTCCGGAATCAAAGTCGCAGGCATTGCTTGCCGAGAGTTTTGACGGCGGCCAGAGCTGGAGCGCGTGGCGCGGAATACCCGAATTCAATGGAGTGTCTGAAGTTGCGCTGGCCCTTAACAGCAGAAATGAAATCGTCGCGGCGCTGCGCGCCTGCACGATAATGGGTCCTGCCGTTGACCAGGTTGACCGCCTTGAAACCTCGATCTCCACCGACGGCGGCAAGACGTGGACACCGCCCAGAGTCGTCGCCGGCAACGGTTGCCACCATCCTTCAATCGCCCTGCTGCCGGATGGTCGACTGGCAATGAGTTATGTGGTTCGCATGGGTTACCCGAATCAAAACGGGCGTCATCGTTACGGGATCGAGGCAGTCTTAAGCAACGACGGCGGTTACACCTGGGACACCGACCATCGCTATGTGCTTGCCGAATGGGAACATGACGCCAACGTCCGGGACGATCAGGGCAATATCTGGCATCTCGAACGCTTTTATCCGGCGCCGCAGGGGACCTCGACAATTTATCTCCCGGAAGAGGAGTGCCTGCTTACCGCCTACGGTACCGCGCAAAATCTCGCCAAAATCAGTCCAAACCGTCTCACCTATCCTCGTCAGATCGGGATGGTCAAGTGGAAGCCGCGTTCGGAATATTCCGGCAAGGTATCGACGCCCCCCGCGCCGCTGCCGGTCGATGAAGCGCTTCATCAGATTCGCGACTGCACCAACTGGATCGTCAATTACAACGCCGATTCCGGCTGGCTCCCCGACGCGGGCTGGACCAACCGCTACCCTGAAGGCACCCCGAAAATCGTTGAGAAGAGACTACAGCTCGATCACCGATACCTGCTCGATGGAATTTATTCGCTGCGCGGCGTCGATCAGCTGGAGTTCTTTTCCGGACCGATGCTGCTGCGGCTGAAGCTCCGTGTTCCCGATACAGCAGATCCGCAGCAACGCGCCGAACGCCTGGTTCTGTACACTGTCCTCGGCTCTGGACAGAACAAGTACGACTTTATCATCTTCATCATGGATAACGCGCAGATCAAGGGGGCTCCTTTCGACGGAGTTGAACTTCCGACCGCGCTCAACCGGGAATTTCTGTTGGAAATTCATCTCGATCCGCTAACCCGCCGGGCACGTCTCTGGGTGGATGGCCAACTGATCGCCGACCGCGATTACGAACCGCACTGGGTTGCTCCGGAAACCCCGGCGACGTTCGAATTCGGTAAAGAAACCCCTCGGATCGGTGGCGTGGTCGAAATTGGAGAAATCAAACTCGGCAAACTTGAGTAGTTGTAATCCGACAACCGCTTTTGCATATTCAGTTAAAAGGAGTTTTACAGAAACACGGCGACGGCGTAAAAAAAGAGAGAGTGTGTGTTTTCTACTCCGAACCATTTTATTTCGTCCATTTTACCCAATGGTGACAATTTTATTTAAACAATAGCAGGATAAACTATTATGAAAATTTTTCGTTCAACTTCCGCCATTCTGTCCATTTCATGCTCAACCGCGCTGACGGCTGCGGCCATGTTTGCCGGTACGATCACAGCTGCGGAACCCTCCGATCCCATCTGGGAACCGTGGCAGGAGGTCACAATCAAGATCGGCAACGAACGCAACGGGTTCAATGATACAGTTCCCGCCCGGAGGCGTCTCAACCGGCCCGAGGCATGCGGCGGCATCATGACGGTGCCCTACCTGGTCCGGGTTCCCGAGGACAACCGGCTGTTGCTCAGCTGCGGCGCGGGGATTCCGATCCGCGGGGTGATCAGCGAAAGCCGCGACAACGGCGAAACCTGGAGCACACCCACCTCTCCCACAGATCCTCCCAGCGGAATGCTCTACGGACTAACCTACTGCGGCAACGGGGTGGTGCTCGCCTGTGACGGCAAATTCCGCAGTACCGATTACGGCCGGAGCGGCAGCTTCATCGCCGGCTGGGACAACGACCCGCGCTTCAATACCCCCATCTACGGATGGGATCCGGCGCTGGTATTTCCGGACAGCGACGGCAAACACCTGCTGCTGGGCGGCTATTACTGGAAGTTCTTTGAAAACCCGGAAGCCAAGGTGCAGGCGGTGCTCAAGGAGAGTTTTGACGGCGGCCTCACCTGGAGTGAATGGCGGGGGATACCCGAATTTAACGGCGTCACCGAGGTGACGATGGCGTTCAACAATCGGGGCGAGATCGTCGCCGCGCTGCGCGCCTGCACGCTGATGGCGCCCGCCTGTGATCAGTCCGACCGGATCGAAACCTCGATCTCCACCGACGGCGGCAAAACGTGGTCACCACCCAAAGTAGCCGCCGGCAACGGTTGTCACCATCCTTCGCTCGCCCTGCTTCCCGACGGCCGGATGGTGATGAGCTACGTGGTGCGCATGGGCTATCCGAATCAGAACGGACGCCATCGTTACGGAATTGAGGCACTCTTAAGCAACGACGGCGGTTACACCTGGGACACCGATCATCGCTATGTGCTTGCCGAATGGGAACATGACGCCAACGTCCGGGACGACCAGGGGGAAATCTGGCACCTCGAACGCTTTTATCCCGCCCCTCAAGGCAGTTCGACCATCTATCTTCCGGAGGAGGATTGCCTGCTGACCGCCTACGGGACCGCGCAGAACCTCGCCAGAATAAATTCCGACAATCTCACCTACCCCCGCCAGGTCGGCATGGTCAAGTGGAAGCCGCTGTCAAATTACTCCGGCAAAGTTTCCGCGCCACCGGATCCGGTACCGGTGGATAAAGCCCTGCGCCAGATCCGCGACTGCGTGAACTGGATCGCCAATTACAATGCCGCCTCGGGTGGACTTCCCGACGCGGGCTGGATTGACCGCTATCCCCAGGGCACACCGA
>CAKUKT010000320.1 GCA_934663655.1 uncultured Victivallaceae bacterium | reverse complement strand
TATGAAGCTTTGCTACACCTTGCCGCAACGGTTATAATTTATCGAAAACTTGCTGTTATTTAGGGATAGGTTCTTAATAAAAAAAATCATATAATTCTGCGTAACTTGGTTGAATTTCCGGTTTACAGTGGTACTTTATTCCCTAAATCGGGAAACCAGGAGAAGAGGAAGAACTGCGTTATCCCCCGGGCGCCGGAAGGATGTTAAGGTACCGACATTCTTCCGGCGTGAATTTTTAAGGACTTAAGGGTACCGTCCTTCTGACCCGGTAAAAATTTTACCGGTGAAGATCAGGGGCATCACCACCGGTCGATATTTTTCCTCTCTCTCTGCACTCGATCTGGCGGTACCCTTATTCTCCGGCAACTTTTCAAAAAAAACCCCATTTTTTCCCACCGAACTATCACAAATTCCGATTTTGTGCGTTATTATGGTTGAAAACAGATTTCGCAAACAAAAAACGCGGGGGTTATGGTGGAAGAGAGCGATCAGGTGCTGATCCGGAATTACCTTGCCGGAGACGACAACGCCTTCGAACGCCTTTATCAGCGTTACCGGCGGTCGCTCTATGCCTATCTGCGAACCCTTTTGCCCCCTTCCGATGTCGATGATGCGTTTCAGCAGACCTGGCTGAAGGTATGTGCTGGTCTGCCGCGTTATCGTCCGGAAGGGAAATTCCCGGCGTGGTTGCTGCGCATCGGCCGCAATGCGGCACTGGATGCGCTGCGAAAACGTTCGCGACGACGGGAAATCTGCGTCGATGCCACTCCGGAGAGCGACTGGGCGCTGCCGGTTGAACCCTGGCGGGAAATGGCCGAAACCGAACTTCAACACGCCATCGCAGGTGCCCTCGCCGAAATGAGTCCGGAGCAACGGGCGGTATTTCAGATGCGCAGCCGAAAAATTTCCTTCCGGCTGATCGCCGCCCGCCAGGAGTGCCGGGTCAATACCGCGGTCATGCGGATGCGTTACGCGATGGCTAAGCTCAGAAAACATCTGGAAAGAGGGTGAGAATAATGGAAAAAACCGTGCTGTGCCAAACCATTTTGAGACGGCTCGACGAACAAGCCGCCGCCGGCCTCGACCGCGAAACCCTTGAACATCTGCGCAGTTGTCCGGAGTGCCGCCGGGAGCTTCTGGCTCACCTTGTTGCCGCCGACTCGGACGCGTTTTTGCCGACCGTTCCCGAAATCCCCGTCGCGGAAGTGATCCGGGAGGGAAGAGGACGCGCCGGGCGTACCCGAATGATCCGCCAGTTCGTCCGGTTCGGCGCCGTCGCGGCCTGCTGCTGCCTCGTGGCGGGAGGCTGGTATGCGTTGCTGCCCCGGTCGACGGCGAACGCAGTCTCCCCCCAGCTGTCGGAATGGGACACTGAGGAGATAATGATTCAATTCTCGGAACTTGATGCCGGACTGACCCGGGCCGGTCGTTTGCTCGAAGAAGATTTTCCGTTCCTCAACAACGGAAATGACAGCGAAAACTCAACTGGAAAGGAGTGACAACATGAACCGACGTATGCTCACCATTATTTCGGCGCTGTGCCTGGCGCTGCCCGGCTTCAGTGAAGAGGCCCCGGCCGTTCCCGCCCCGGAGACAGCGGCGGAAAACGTGAAACCTCCGCTGCCGGTTCCAGCTGACCAACCGGCTCCCGGTGAAAAACCGGCCCCCAAAGAGAGACCGGCTCGCCAGGAGAAGCCCGCCCCCGGAGGTAAACCCGGCGCCAAGGGGAAACCGGGGCCCCGGGAACGACCGGGGAAGCCGCCGGTGACCCTTTCCCCGCGGGAACTGCGGGAACTCTTTGAAGATGACAGCAGGACCGTTCAGCCGGCCGCTGAACTGATCTTCGGAATGGAACCAAAGGAACGGCGGGAACTGCGCGAACTCTATGACAGAGATCACGACGCCGCACGGCAGTTCATTCAGGATGAACTTGACAGGGCCAGAAAGGTCCGGCGGGAAAATGCCGCCGCCATCCGGCGCCTCTCCCGCGAGCTCCGCGAAGCGGAAAGTGACGAAGCGAAAAATGAGATCCGCGGCAGACTGCGCGAGGAACTCACGAAGGAATTCAACCGCACTTCCGCCGAAATCGAACTGCGACTCAAATTCCAGGAACAGCGCCTCGCCGGACTTCGCCGAGCTTACGAGAAGCGGATCGCCGATTCCGATAAGATCATCGACGAACAACTGGACAAACTCAGCCGGAAACGTCCGGACGAGAAACCGATTCGACGCGGAAAAGAGAAGTAATGGCCGATTCAGGATACCTCTGCTTTGATTCCCCCGGGGGCGTTCAGGAGAAATTCATCGCCCTGACCGCCACCCCGGGACGGGATTTTGTCTCGGAAGCCGAAGCACTGCTCGCACGTTACCGGCACATCTCCCGTGGATTCATGCCGGTAATGGAGCGATTTCACCTCAGTGATCCCGCCAATCAAGCCGAAGCGCTCAGGAAAATTGCCGGCGGTGATCCCGTCCTGGTCGGTCAGCCTCCCGCCAACGGAGCCAGGATCGCAATCGAAGCCTGGCTCCTTGATACCGGTTCCGGGAGCCGGAAAACCGGGGGAAGCCGCCTTACCGAGGTATTACTGAAAAACTATCGCCTGCTTAATCTGCGCACTCCAGAGCTTCACGGTTCCAGCTCGTTTGCACAAATGCTGGCGGAATTCAAATCCGTAACCAAAGAGTTGGAGAGCCGCGGCGGCAATCTTGCCGACAACCTGTTGCGCACCTGGATCTACTGCCGGGATATCGACAACAACTACGGCGGTCTGGTGATCGCCAGGAGGGAATTTTTCCGTGAACACGGCCTCACCAGCGCAAGCCACTTCATTGCCAGTACCGGCATCGAAGGAACCGCTGAACAACCGTCGCGATTGATCAGGATGGACTCACTGGCGATTTTCGGACACTCTCGCGAACAGATCGAATTTATGAATGCTCCCGAATATTTGTGTCCGACCCACCATTATGGCGTCACTTTTGAACGCGGCGTCCGGGTAATTTACGGTGATCGTTCCCACTATTTCATCTCCGGTACCGCCAGCATCGACCGGGTGGGCAAAATCGTTCACCCGGGTGACGTCGTCGGACAAACCAAACGAATGCTGGAAAATGTTTCCGCCCTGCTCGAATCCAGCCGGGCCGGGCTCTCCGACCTCAAAATGGCAGTGGTCTATCTCCGCGACCCTGCGGATCGTGCCATCGTTGATAACCAGCTGGAGGCGGCGCTTC
>CAKUKT010000319.1 GCA_934663655.1 uncultured Victivallaceae bacterium | reverse complement strand
TCTCCGAAGCGGTGAAGTTCCGCGAGTTCCGCCGCGAGTTCCGCGGAACGCTCTCCGTGGTTGAAGGAGTCGGAATCACGGAAGGTCCGGAACCGCCGGAATTGTTCAAAACGGCTCCGGTCATGTTCCAGTGCCGCCGCCAGCAGCGTGGCGCGTTCCGGCAGCGTGAAGTTCTCCGCCGCCGCCAGCGCCGCCGCCTCATCGGCGACCCGCAGCGTATGGTCGATTTTTCGTTGAATATTGCGGTCGATTTCCACGTCGCCGGTGAGAAATCCCGCCGCAAAACGCGGCAGTTCCTCCCGCAACGCGGCAATAACATCAGAGTAATCGTCGCCGGACATTTTTGTTCTTTCCTTACCGAATCGGAGAAATTTTTTTAATATATATTCAACTTTAACCGGCTGCAAACTTGACCGGAGGGCAAACTGGTATTAATTTATATTTTCGACATTTTCACAAGGTTGGCAGCTGATGCATAAATTCAAGCTTGAAGCCGAGGAACTCGAACAATATTTCCTCGAAGTGATGTCCGGCAAACGGCGGCGGTGGCACGATCTCGTCCTGCTCAACGTGCTCTTCATCGCCTCGCGTTTCTACCGGATGGCGACCCAGTTCCGCAACTGGCTGTAC
The DNA here is from genome assembly GCA_934663655.1 of uncultured Victivallaceae bacterium. GTDB lineage: Bacteria > Verrucomicrobiota > Lentisphaeria > Victivallales > Victivallaceae > UBA1784. Next base: position 2,618 of record CAKUKT010000319.1, on the reverse strand, counting down.
GCCAAGCGGGTGATTCGTCATCACGCGCTCGGCTGCCTCGTCGTCAGCATCGGCAACCTCAGCTGCGGCGGCACCGGCAAAACCCCGGTAGTAGAGGTGTTCGCCCGCACTCTGAGCGCCAAAGGGCGCCGGGTGGCGATTCTCAGCCGCGGTTACCGGAGCCGCAAACGTCCGCTCTGGTTCCGGATCTCCCAGCGCTTCCGCTCGCAGCGCATCGAACTGCCGCCCAAAGTCGTCTCCGACGGTCACGACCTGCTGCTCAACAGCGAATATGCCGGCGACGAACCCTACATGCTCGCCTCCAACCTCCGCAATGTCGCCGTGCTCGTCGACAAAGATCGCGTCAAGTCGGGAATTTACGCGATCAACCATTTCGCCAGCGATGTGATTATCCTCGACGACGGCTTCCAGTATCTGATGCTCAAGCCGCATATCAACATCGTGCTGGTGGACTCCAGCGCCCCCTTCGGCAACGGACATGTACTGCCGCGCGGCACCCTCAGAGAACCGATCAAAAACATCCGCCGGGCCGACTATGTGTTTCTCACCAAATCGGACGGCAGCCATAAGATCCACCACCTCAAGAACTTCATCCGCCGCCACACCCGGCGCGCCGAAATCATCGAGTGCTGTCATAAACCCAAACATCTGGTCCGGCTCTTCTCCGGCGGCAAAATTTCGCCGCTTGAGGAACTCACCGGCAAACGGGTGGCCACGCTCTCGGCCATCGCCTGTCCGGAGAGCTTCGAGCGCTTTATCGAACAGCTCGGCGCCGAACTCGTACTCAAAGATCATTACGCCGATCACCACCGCTACACTCAGCAGGAGTTGATCGATTTCATCAATCAGGCCAAGGCGGCCGGTGCGGAGATGATCGTCACTACGGAGAAGGATGCGGTGCGGATTCCCCGGCTCGACCGCTGCGATGTACCGCTCTATTACCTGCGGATCGAAATCGACATTCTCAGCGGTCAGGAGAGCTTCGATCAGTGCATATCCAGGATCTGTTTCATGTAAGAGAATTTGTTTATCATTATTTTTATATTATATTGGAGGTCAGTAGTTATGGATAATTTCATCGACAAATTCGTCGCCAGTTACGGCGCCGCGCCAACCGCGGTGGCCGAAGCCCCCGGCCGGTTGGAGATACTCGGCAACCACACTGACTACAATCAGGGCTATGTGCTCTCGTGCGCGGTCGCTCAGAATACGAAATTCGCGCTGCGTCCGATCGCCGGTACGGTATGCCGGATCCGGGATTTCCGGGATGGTTCCGAAATGAAGATCGATCTGGCCGACTGGAACACCCCGCCGCCGCGCGACGGTTCAAAATATGTCAAAGGCATGGCCGCCGAACTCATGAAGCGCGGCGGAGAAATCGGCGCTTTCGATGCGGCGCTGGAGAGCGATGTCCCGCTTTCCTCCGGCATGTCCAGTTCGGCGGCGCTGGAGATTTCCGCCGGCCTCGCGATGGGTGCCGCCTTCGGCGTGGAACTCGACCTCGCCGAATGGGCCCGCGCCGGTCAGGGGGTCGAAAACAACTATCTCGGACTCAAAACCGGTCTGCTCGATCAATTCAGTTCGCTTTTCGGGCAGAAGGACGCGATGATCTTGAGCGACTTCCGTACGGTCGAGGTGCTCAGAACCGTCAAACTGCCCCCGGGCTTCACCATCGTCGTCATCAATTCGATGAAAAAACACAACCTGGTCGATTCGGAGTACAACGTCCGCCGCGAAGACTGTGAAACCGCCGCCCGGACTCTCGCTCAGCTTTTTCCCGGCGCAACCACGCTGCGGGACATCTCCGTCGATGAACTGGCGGCGGCCCGTTCGCATCTCGGCTGGCGCGAATACCGCCGCGCGCTGCATGTCGTCGGCGAAAATGCCCGGGTGCTCGCCGGAGTGCGCGACCTCGAGGAGGAGGATGTACTCGGCTTCGGACATCTCTGGTTCGAATCGCACGAATCCAGCCGCATGAACTTCGAAAACAGCACCCCGGAACTCGATTACCTCGTCGAACTGGCGAAGTCAACTCCGGGATGTTACGGAGCCCGTCTTTCCGGCGGCGGCTTCGGCGGCATCACCATTCACCTCGTCGCCTCCGATCAGGCCGAAGAGTACGCAAAACGGGTCTGCACCGCCTACCGGCTGCGCACTCACATCACGCCTCATTACTTCATCTGCCCGGCCGGCGACGGCGCCAAAGTCTGGACGCTGTAAATTTCACTGCTTACACTGGGGAAAATAAAATGAGAATATTGACCGGAGTACAACCTTCCGGCACGCCGCACCTCGGAAATTATTTCGGGGCGATCAGCCAGGTCTGCGCACTTCAGGACAAAGGCGAGAGTTTCCTTTTCATCGCCGACTACCACGCGCTCACCACCAACCCGAATCCGCAGGCGCTCCGGGAACGGGTAATCAACCTCGCGCTCGATTTCATCGCCTGCGGCGTCGATCTTGACCGGACGGTATTTTTCCGTCAGTCGGACGTGCCGGAGGTGTGCGAACTCGCCTGGATACTCAATACCGTGACGCCGGTCGGACTGCTCGAACGCGCCCACAGCTACAAGGATAAGATCGCCAAGGGATTCATGCCCAACAACGGACTCTTTTCC
>CAKUKT010000318.1 GCA_934663655.1 uncultured Victivallaceae bacterium | reverse complement strand
GTCAATGGTGTAATATAAGCTCTCCGGCAATTCACCGGCAGTTATGCATTCAGCAGACGATTGAAGTCATCCATCGCGATTGTCGCCTGAATGACCTGTCGCATTTCGTGATCAATGAAGATGTGAAGCATACCCTCCTTTTCCAGCAGGTCGCAGTAACTGACCATCGGCGTGGTGCCGAGCCGGAAAGAATCGGCGGGACGCCCGCTTCAACCGCGAAGATCACCGGTTTGCTCCAGGTGTGGCCGCGATCGCTGGAAACGCAGACGTAAAGCTGGGATCTGGTTTCGTGGGCAAATTCATGAACCGCGTGATCGAATTTCGATCGGTTGTGGATGAAGCTCACAATCCGGCCGTCGGAGAGCATGAATACCATCGGCGGCGCCTCCAGATGCGCAAGAACACTCGGTTCGGGTTTGCTCCAGCTTCGACCGTTGTCGTAGGAACGATTGGTCCACAGATGACCCTCCGAGGTACGGAAAAAGCCCATCAACTCTCCATTGCCGAGGTACAGGGGACGTCCTTCGTGGATGCGCCCGCCGGGAATTGTCCAGCCAGAAGCATCGGGAAGCATCGTCCAGCTCTCGCCGCGATCGGTGGTGCGCAGGAAATATTCCGTGCAGCCCACACAACGACCGTCAACCATATTTCCGCAATGGGTGCCGAGGATCCAGGCGCCGTCGCCGCATTCGGCGGCGCGCATGGCGCTCATGCCAAGCCAGTCGGGGTTTTCGCGCGGGCGGATGAATTTCGGCGGGGTCCAGGTGTAACCGTCGTCGTCGGACCAGCGCATTGCCAACGGAGCATTTTCGCCGCCCCGGTAACCGGCTTCCGGGCATGGTTCGGTGGTGAAAACGTAGATTCTGCGCTCGTTCCACGGGCGCAGCGGCACCGCCGCATGTTGTCCGTAGGGTACGCTCCAGCTGACGACAGGTTCGCTCCAGGTTCGGCCGTTGTCGCGGGATCTCACCTGATACATCCGGTTGCCTCCCTTGGCCATCTGCATCCAGCCGTAATGAAGATTTCCGGCGGCGTAGAAAAGTATGATCTCACCGTCCGCGGTCGTCACCGCCCGCGGATGGCAGGTGAACTCATCGAGGTGAATCCTCCGCACGCATCTGGCTTCGGAACGCAGGGCAATGCCGAGGTCGGGATGCAGACGCAGTGCCGGCGGCAGTTCGTTGAGCCCGTAGCGGTGATCACCGATGCTGATGCTGTCCTCCAGCACGATGGTTTTATCTTTGGCGAAATAGTTCATTTTGACTTCAGGCTGCCGCTCCGGAGACGCCTTTTCAGCCCCCCGGAACAACCATAAATAATATAATTAAAAATCAGACGGAGTTCAAGGATAAATTTCAGGTGATCAGTCGGTCGGCTTGTTGTGCCACCAGATGACATTCATCTTCTTGATCTCCTGGCGGGTTTTGGTTTCGGCGCGGCCGTCGATGAAACCCAGGTTAACCCGGTTGTTATGGCGCAGCGCGATTCCGTAGGGGCCGCCTCCGAATGGCGCGGCGGTGCTGACGTTGCGGTAATCCCAGCCGCATTGATTGTTGTTGACCTGAGAAGTTACGTTGCCGGTCACGCACTCGCCATCGGCAAATGCGGCGATTCTTCCGGGATTCTTGATTTGCGAAGCTTTGGTGCCTTCGTAATTCTCGGCCCATTTGGTTCCGTCGGAGGCGTTACCCAGCCGGAGATTGTAGGAATAATTGGATATGGGATAGGTGTTGGCACCCTGATATATCTGCCTGGTATCGGTTTTGCAGATCAGAATCGGGGGAGAGTTGACCTCCCAGGTGTTGCTGCCGGTCAGCATCATCACCAGCGGACGATACCAGACCCGGGCGCTGTTGCGGACTCCCGGATGAGCATCCTCGGCCATGCCGCCCATCGAACGGTAAGGCAATACCCAGCCGCCGTTGTCGCTCTGATACATGGTGGAGGCAAGCCCGAGCTGTTTGAGGTTGCCGACACAGCTGATCGCGTTGGCGCGTTCCCTCGCCTGAGAGAGCGCCGGCATCAGCATCGCGGCGAGAATCGCGATGATCGCAATGACGACGAGCAGTTCGATCAGCGTGAAGAAGGTCTGTCGGAACAAATTCGGTTTCATTTTCTTGGTTTTCCTTCTGGTTGAAAGGGTGGTCGCTGTTGGTTGAGTCATCGCAGATAGCTGTAGAGGGAAACTCCTTCCACTGCATTCTGATAGTTGTCGATTTCCGACAGCATGGCGTTGTCGGTGAATTTTACACCGTTCACCGTCGGCGCCAGCCGGACTTCCGACGCGATGTCGGAGGTGTTGCCGCTTATAAGCAGATTGTCGGTATAGGAGGCGAAGATCGCATTTTCGTAGCCGAGGAAGCGGTTGCCGGTGATGCGAACATCTTCAACTCCGCGCAGATAGATCGCGCTCGCCCAGTAGGGGTGGTCGGCGAGAAAACGTTTCATGCGCTGTTTGTTCAACGGACCGTTGGAATCAAAGAGATTGTTTTCAATGGTGATGTTGCGGTGTACTCCCGCCGGTTCCCGGGCGCCGGCGTAAACGAGCAGCGGCACCATTCCGCAATCGATGAAGCGGTTGTTGCGAATAACCACATTTTCCGAGGGCGGGCCCATGTCGATGGAGACCTGGGTTTCGGTCCAGATCTTCACCCCCGGCATGCCGGTACCGCGGAAGGTGTTGTTTTCCAGCAGAATGTCGTGAGCGTCGAGAATGACCCCGCGCGCGCGTCCGTCACCGAAAACGCTGTCGCGGATGGTGACGCTCGGCAGATAACGCGTATTGCTCGCCACATCGTCCGGGCGGACGGTCTCGGGAAGATCTTCCGCAAAAGTAATGGTCCAGCGTTTGGCGGCACCGTCCCATTTCGCCTTTTCCACCACCGCCGAGCCGGAAACCGCCAGCGTGCGGCGGTTGCGGAAAACCAGCGTGTCATCGCGCTGCGGCGTCGCCCCCTGCCAGCCGGTTTTGATGAAAGCGCGCAGAGTACGGCGATCGACCAGTTCCTCGCCTTCGATGTATTTGGTCATCACGGTGAGCGAATCGTCACCGCCGTGGAGAATCCGGGTGTTTTCCACCAGCAATGAACCCTCAAGATAAAGCATCATCACACAGTCGCCGCTGGTAGAGAGGTGGCGGCGGGCGGAGTTTTTATCGGGTTCGACAGTGAAATTCTTCAAGGCGGCGTCCCGGCACTCGATGAATTTAGCCGCGAATCCGGTCATGGAATTGAAGGTGACCCCGTCGACCGTCA
>CAKUKT010000317.1 GCA_934663655.1 uncultured Victivallaceae bacterium | reverse complement strand
ATTCTACGGGGTGACCGAGTTCAATGTGCCGGCGGCGATGGAGCACAAGGTCGCCCGTTTCGAGGAACTGGTTCATTATCCCTTTGATGGATTCATGATGAATCTGCGCAGCCACAGCTATGTGCCCGACCCCGAGAACTACGGCTTCAATCCCGAGGTGCGCGAGAAATTCCTTGCCCGCTTCGGCAAGGACATCTACAAGGATGATTTCAACCGCGCCGATCTGATGCAGCTGCGGGCCGAAGCGATTGCGGAATTTTTCAAACGCTGCAAGGCACTGACCGGAGGACGGCCGTTCTTCATTTCCGGACTCTCGCCGCGTCCGGCGGCGAAAGATGACCCGCCCGCCTTCAGCGTGAACCTCTTCTCCTCGCTGCCGTGGTTGTACCGGGAATATTTCCGGGATGGTTCGGTGGACGGCGTGATCATGCTTCGTCGGGAGTTCACGGACTACTTCACTCCGGAGATCACCGGCGGCAAACCGATTACGCTTGGAATCATGCGAGAGATGGGGGTGTTCATTCCCAAAAATTACGACCTTGAAGCTGATCTCAAGATGCTCCGGGATGATCCGCGGCTCAGCGAAATCGAATTGTATGAGACGCTCACTCTCACCAACGGCGATCCGAAGTGGTTCAACGCGATCAAAAAAGTGTTCCCGCCGGATCCGGAGAAGGGGGGAAAATAGTCCGATTTCCGGGCGTTTCTGTAATATTATTCACCGGAGGGGATGCGCTTCGTATCATGACCGCATGATGCAAATCTGCGCTTCTGCGGTCATAAGACAAGATGTGATGCTTCAACCGAAAACCCTTTGAAAAACAACCAGGAGCAGGGCAGATGAAGTTATTGAAAACGTTTTTCTCCACTCTGGCGATTGCCGGGTCTCTGGCGGCGTTCGGAGCGGATAACAAGCCGTCGATTTCCAGTACGATCGACTTTCTGGACTACGTGTTTTACGATGTGAAGGACGGTAACAAGGAGTATTATCCGCTGGAGGTCTATGAACAGCGGATCCGGGAGATGGCCGAAGGCGGGCTCGACAAGATCTATCTGCGGGTGAATGTCTGCGGACTGACACTCTATCCGACGAAGTTCTCGGCGATTTACGGCGCCAACGGCGCCTGGCACTGGAATGTGCCGGCGGAGTCGAAACGCCTGATCAATACGCTTGCGAAATACGATCCGCTCGCCGAAACGATCCGTCTCGGCCACAAATACGGCCTGGAGGTGTGGTGCTGGGAGAGTCTTTTCGACGAAGGGGCCGGCACAATGAACGATCCGACCGAGGAATTTATCGCCGCAGGCGGCGGTGATGACTGCCGCCCCCTGCTTGATCCTTACTACCGTAAAGTGCCACAGTGCCAGGCGATGCGCAATCCGGCACTGGTTGCCGACCAAAAGAAGATCGTTGAAATCAATGCCGCCGCAAGAAAATATCCGCTGGCGAAAATTGTGCTCACCGACGTCGAAAAGATGAATGTCCCTGTGAAGATCACCGCTGATGAGGTGATGATCTACACCAGTCCGGACAACCGCAATTATACCCGTTACGAGAAGCCCTTTAAATTCAGCTCCGGGCGCAATGAGGCCGGATTCAACTACGTCGTCATCGACGGTCTTTCGATCACCGATCCCTATGTGAAGCTCGTTCATCCGGTTTACAAGGATGATCGCTGGTCGATTGCGGTGCGTCGGGCCCGGGGACAGGGAGTGATCTACAATACTCGTGGAGAAAAGGTCAACAGTGTCTGGAGTACAGTCTTTGCTCCGGAGGCCAAACCTGAAACTCCGCTTGATTTCGCCAATTTCGCCTCCGCCGGCTGGGATTACAAACACTACCAGGCCGGATTCATCATCGGCGAACCAGAAGAGCAGTCCGCCTACTACCTCGGCATTGCCGAGTTCAATCAGCCGGAGGCGATGGAGCACCGGCTGAACAAATTCTCCGAATTGGTCAAGTACGATTTTGATGGTTTTATGTTCAACGTGCGGACCCACAGCGCCATTGCCGATCCCGAGAACTACGGTTACAATCCCGCGGTTATTGAGAAGTTCCGCGCCCGTTTCGGCCGCGAACCCGGCGTCAGCGATTCCGATCGTGCCGCGGTCTTCCAGATCCGCGCCGAGGGAATCGCCGACTTCTTCAAAAACTGCAAGGCGATGACCAACGGCCGGCCGATCTACCTCTCCGGGCTTGAGAACGCCGCGTCCGGCAAGCCGGCCAACACCAGTTATCAGAAAAAGCTGGGGCCGCTGCCGTGGCTCTATGAACGTTATTTCGATGACAAGTCGATCGACGGCGTAATCATGATCGGTACCGATTTCCGGGATCAGCTGCTGCCGATCATCGGCGACCGGGATGTCAAGCTCGGGGTTTTCCGCGAAATGGGGTTCCCACCCCGGGGGTATGACTTCGCCAAAGATATCAGCACGCTTAAAAAGGATCCGCAGCTCGACGAGGTGGAGCTCTATGAAACGATGGTGCTCTCCTTCAACCCGTCGCTTTATCGGGAAATCCTGAAACCAGTGGAGTAGACAAATGTTGCGTTACCAGGAAGACAATGAACTGCACCGTGATTTTCACGGTACCACCAACACCACCATCCGTTACATCGCCGAACATTTCGGCGAGGACAATCTGCGGAAAATCCTCCGCAAGACCGGACATGACGTCTACAAGTCGATCCGGGAGAAGCTCGCGCGCGGCGATGCCTCGGAATTGATCGAACATCTCACGTGGTTTTTCAATCGCGAGGGCGGAGAGTTCGTGTTGACCGTGAAGCCGGGGCTGGTTCGTTTCGAGGTGAAGAGGTGTCCCGCCTGGGAGCATGTCACCAAGCTCGGCCTTGAACACGCACCCGGTTTCTGCCTCCAGACCGAGGAGATCAACAACGGCATGTGCGAGGGAACTCCATGGAAGGCGCATCTGGAGTGTCTCGGTGACGGTCGCTGTGTCCAGACCTTCACTCTGGAGAAGTAATTATGTTGCCGAGTGATCATTTCGTTCGTTTCTACAACGAGGTGTTCAAATTCCTCGATGAACGCAACGCGTTGGAGGATTACTACCGGGCGATCAGCCGCCATCAGGAACTGCACTGTCTGGAACTCTTCCGGCGCGAAGGGCTCAAGGGGATGTACGACTACTGGGAGCATATCCGCATCGAGGAGAACTGCGATCTTGAACTCACGTTGAATCCGGATTCGTTTATCGCTTATATGCGCCGGTGTCCGAGCCTCTCCAAAGTGGTGGACAATGACGCCGGTCCCT
>CAKUKT010000316.1 GCA_934663655.1 uncultured Victivallaceae bacterium | reverse complement strand
AATCTCCACTCCGCAGAGTATCAGCTTCCGTTCCGCGACCAGCCGGTGCACGTCAAAACCATGACCGATTCGATATGACATAACCACTCCGGATTTGTGAACCGCCGGATGCGTTTCCGTCCGGCGGTTCGGCGGTCAGAAAATCACCAGCGACTGAACGCCGTTCCAGAGCGGACTGTTGAGATCGATCTTCTTGCGTTCGCGGGTGGCCAGAGAGATCGGCACGTGGGTGAAGGTGCCTGACCAGTGACCGACCATCATGTTGGTGCGGCCGGACATCGCCGCATGCACCGCGCTCTGAGCGAGCAGCGCGCAGAAGACCGCATCCTCTCCGGACGCCGGCACGCTGCGGATCGCGTAACCGGGATCGAAATATTTAAGATTGAGTTCGATGTTGCGCTCCTTGAAGTAGCGCTTGATTTCCGAACACAGCAACATGCCGATATCGTTGTTGAGCAGGTTTCCGGAAGCATCGCGGTTTTTGTCGGCCGAACCGAAGAGATTCTGTCCGGCCCCTTCGGCGACGATGATCACCGCGTGTTTCTTTTTGCGGATGCGTTCGACCAGATGGGGCAGCAACGCATGATCTCCGCCTTCCAGGGTGAACGGCATTTCCGGAACCAGGCAGTAGTTCACGTAGGGGTTGGCCAGCGTCGTATAGGCGGCGATGAATCCGGAATCCCGCCCCATCACCTTGATGATGCCGATGCAGTTCGGCGCCCCCTTGGCCTCGTTGTGGGCGCAGGTGATGTAGGGACCGGCGTGAAGCACCGCGGTCGCGAATCCGAAGGTCTGATCGATGAAGCCGATATCATTGTCGATGGTTTTCGGGATCGCAATCACGCTCAGCGGCAGATTGCGCCGCGCCGCCTCCTCGGCGATATCGCGGACGCCGCGGGCGGTTCCGTCGCCGCCGATGCAGAAGAGCAGATTGATCCGCATCCGCACCAGCGTGTCCACCATCACCACCGGATCCTCGGCGCCGCGCGACGACCCGAGAATCGTGCCTCCCTTGTCATGAATGTCATCGACGATTTCGGCGGTGAGTTCGATCGGAGTGAGCCCATATTCCGGATTGAGTCCGCGATAACCGTAGCGGATACCGTAAACCACCGGCACATGGTAACGCTGAATGAGATCAAGCGTCAGAAACTTGATCACCTCGTTCAACCCCGGACAGAGCCCGCCGGCGGTGAGGATCGCCGCCCGGCACCAGGCCGGATCGTGGAAGATCATCTCCCGCGGCCCGGCCTGCTCAAAAGCCGGCGGTTCCTCGCCCCGGGCCACATATTCGGCGATGATCCTGGGATCGGTATCGTAGGCGACTTCGGCGTTGTCGTCGGTGAAAACCACATTTTTCAACGGCGATTTAACCGTCGGCTCTCCGAGCATCGGAATTGCGAAATCCTTTTTTTCCATAATGATCTCCTATGATGATCCAGTGATTGTATGATCGAAAAAAACATTCAACGGCGTCCGAAACGCTTTTCAAGTTCCTTCCGGCTCAGGGTTATCATGGTCGGCCGGCCATGTGGGCAGAGTGTTCCCTGACGGCACAACCGCAGCTGGCGGAGAAGTTCACGCGCCTCGGCGACTGACAATTCATCATGCGCTTTCACCGCGGCGTGACAGGCGGCCCGGGCCACATATTCGGGTTCCACCGGCATACCGGAAGAGCTGCCGTCGAGCAATTCATCGAGCATATCGGCGACCAGCCGTTCCGGATCAGCTCCGGAAGCGAGATGCGCCGGCAGCGCGTTGAGCATCACCGAACTCCCGCCGACCGGTTCAAAATCGAACCCCAGCCGTTCAAAAACCCGGCGGTGACGCAACAACAGCGTGTGGCGCGGCCGGGACAATTCCAGCAGCTGCGGCATCAGCAGCGGCTGCGAAACCGCGGAACCGGCGGCAGCCTCATCGCAGAGACGTTCGAACATGATCCGTTCGTGAGCCGCATGCTGATCGATCAGCACCAGCCCGTCGCGCCCGGAAGCAAGAATATATACCGCATCATAGATTCCCAGCACCTCCTCCGGCCATTCGCCGGCAAAGACGGCAAATTCCGGCGGAGGAGCATTCCTCCCATCGGTCCCCGGTAAGCGTTCGGAAGCGGCAGCACCATCATTCCGGTCGGTGAGATCGGTGAGGAAGAGCGCCGGCACTTCGGCCGCCGCCTGCGCGCCGGGCGTGGTGGCTTCCGGTTCCGGAGACGGGGCGACCAAATCCGAAAATTCGACCTCCTCGCCCTGCTTCGGCTCGTAAACCACCTCGGCATCTCCGATCACCAGCGACAGCGGCACCTTGCCGGAAAGCGCGGCAAAAGCCGGATTCTCCCGCGACGGCGGCGCCGGAGAGAACCCCTTCCCGCCATCGGAACCGCACTCCACCGGTTCGGCGACTTCAGCGGCGCCATCACCGCGCAGCGCCGCCGCCACCGCGGCGGTGATGAAACGCGTCACTGCAAATTCCGAACGAAAACGCACTTCCCGCTTCGCCGGATGCACATTGACATCCACTTCACTCGGCGGCAACGTGAAGAAAAGCGCGGTCGGCGGAAAACGTCCGCTCTCAGCCGCCAGCACTCCATATCCATCCCGGATTCCCCGGTAGATCGCCGGCGATTCGATCGGACGTGAATTGACGAAAACCCGCTGTTCGCGGCGTCCGATCCGGGTGAATCCGGGAGCGGCCACAAATCCGGTAACCGTCCACTCGCCTTCCCGGTGGGAAACCGGGCGCAGATTATCCATGAATGCGCGGCCGAAAAGTTCGCGGAGCCGGTATTCCGGTGCGGCCCCGGCGGCGGAATCGAACACTACCCGCGATCCGAACCTCAACTGAAATCCAACCTCCGGATGGCCGATCGCCAGCCCGATGAGCATCTCCTCGATATGGTGTTCCTCGGTAGCCGGCGACTTCAGGAATTTCCGCCGGGCCGGGGTATTGAAAAAGAGATCACGCACCTCGACGCAGGTACCGACAGCTCCACCGGCCGGTTCGGCGGAGATCACCCGGCCGCCCTCGACCCGCAACCGGGTTCCTTCCAGCGCCTCCCGGGGGCGCGAAAACAGCGTGAAACGGCTGATCTCCGCGATCGACGGCAGCGCCTCACCGCGAAATCCCAGCGTGGAAATATGATCGATATCGTCGAACTCAAGTAATTTGCTGGTGCCGTGGGGTTCGATCGCCAGCAACACATCGTCGGCGTCCATTCCGCATCCGTCATCGGAGACTCGGATCATTCTCGTACCGGCGTGTTCGATGACGACGCAGATCCGGGA
>CAKUKT010000315.1 GCA_934663655.1 uncultured Victivallaceae bacterium | reverse complement strand
GTCCTCCATCTCCTCTGCTCCGCCGAGCCGGCTCACCTCCTGCGAATTGGCGATCACCATATCCGATTCGTCAAGTTCCGACTCATCGACGAACTTCTTGACCCGTTCATCATCCTCAAGGTAATATTTGTCGATCACCTTCTGAATCTGAGACTCGGGGGCAATCACCGCGTCAACATCGCCCTTGAGCAGGTAACGCAGCGTGTCCAGCTTCTCCATATCGGTGGGATCGCTCATCGCCACCGTCAACAGGTCGTCGTGCTTCATCACCGGCACCACCATGTAATGGCGGGCGATATCGGTGCTCAGGCTGCTGAGTACCTCTTCCGGAATCTCGTAATCGGTTAGGTCGATCATCTCCATGCCGTACTGCTGGGCCAGCATGGAGAGCAGTTCCATCTCCTGAATCACCCCTTTGCGACAGAGGATATCCACCGGATCGAGCGCCGTGTCCTCCTGCTCCATCGCTTCCTTGCGCGCCTCAACGATCTGCTCGTGAGTGGCCATGCCGTACTCTTCAAGCAGAGTCAGCACATATTCGACATCCTTGGCCAATTGTCCATCTCCAAAATACTGGTATTTATAAAAACATTACGCAAAATATCACGAAATGAATTATAACTCCAAAAGCATCAATTGTCAAGCGCGGGTCTCGACATTGGCGATAATTTCTTCGAGTACTTCACGGTATCCGGGAATTTTCGCCTCCTCGGCCTCGGCGTGTTCGCGTTTCGCCGCCGTCGCCGGACTCGATGGCGCAAAAACCGTACAGCTGTCCGGCACCTGCACGCTGGAGAGCGCCATTGTTCCGATGCTTTCGGCGGCAGTGATGGTTTCGAGTTTGTCGGCGCCGATCAGCGGTCGCAGCACCAGCATGTCGATGGCGGCGTTGATCGTATCGAGATTATCGATCGTCTGGCTGGCCACCTGACCGAGTGATTCGCCGGTAACCAGCGCCCGACACCCCTCTCGACGAGCGATGCGTTCGGCGATGCGGAACATCGCCCGGCGGTAAAGCACGGTTCGGAACTTCTCGTTGCAATGGTCGCGGATCAGCTTCTGCAGCGGAGCCAGATTCGCAGCGAACAATCGTCCATTGCGTTGAAATTCGTTCAGCGCCTTCGCAATGCCGCTCACCTTGTCCACGGTTTCCGGCGGGGTGTACGGTGAACTGTGAAAAGTTATGTAATCGGTCGCCGAACCACGCTTCATGATCAGCCACGCCGCCACCGGAGAATCGATCCCGCCGGAAAGCAGCGTCAATACCCGCGGATTGCTGCCCACCGGCAGACCGCCCGGAGCGGGAATCCGTTCAAGAAAAAGCGCCGTAAATTCATCCCGGACGTCGACCCCCAGCGTCACCGCCGCATGGTCGAGATCGATGGTGAAGCGTTCCGGACCGACCGTTTCGGAGATGGCGGTCACCAGTTTGATTTCCAGGTCGCGACTGGTGAGCGGAAACCTTTTGTTGCCGCGGTGGGCGCGGATCCGGAAAGTCGTGCGGGAAGCAATCCCGGCGAAGGCCTCCTTTCCCAGTTCCAGCGCCGCGGCCAGAATCGCCGCCTCGTCGCTCTCGACCAGCAACGCCGGCGAAACCGATTCCAGCCCGAACGCCCGACCGAACGCCCGGCGGGCGATCTCCAGCTCTTCCGGTGTGAAGGGACGACGGCCGGAGTGTTCAACCCGGATCCGTCCCCGGACACGGGAAACCCGGCAATCCGGGATTTCCCGCAGCAGATGGCGGATATTATCGCACAGACAGCGCTCGAACATATTGCGGTTGTTGCCTTTGGTGGCAATTTCGTGATAGCGGCAGATGATTGAATTGTACATGAGTGATCCGTGGTTGGTGAAACCATCCGGCCGGAAACCGGTGCTTCCGGCCGCATGAAAATCGCAACTGCATGTCAGGCGGAAACGGCTCCGCCCGCCAGAATGATAATATCAACCGGAAATCCGCGCTTGTCAAGTTATTTGCCAAGGCAGAAACGGTGAAAGACCGCGTCGAGCAGATCCGGAGAGACCGTGCGACCGACGATTTCGCCGAGTTGATCGGAGGCGCGGGCAAGCCGGGACGCGGCCAGTTCCCAGGCTTCGGAGGCGAACTCCGCCGCCGCCGAAGCGAGTTCCTCCGAGGCGGTCTGCAGCAGGGCGGCACTGCGCGCGTTCACGGCGACCTCCGGCATCCGCTCGGCAGCGGAAGTACGCACCGCAGCGGCGAACCGCCGGATGAGTTCGTCGATATTCTCTCCGGTTCGCGCCGAGACCGCCGCCGTCGGCAGCGTGGTTTCCGGACGAGGCGCGGCCGCCGCCGGAAGATCACATTTATTCCATACCGCGATGGCGGTAACCCCGGGATAGCGGGAAAGCACCGAACGCATTTCCGCAACCTCGGCGGCGGGATCAGCGGCGGCATCGAGCACCCAGAATACAACCCCCGCCCGCCGGATGGCGCCGTGGCTTCGTTCGACGCCGAGTTTTTCGATTTCGTCACCGGTATCACGGATTCCGGCGGTGTCGATCAGCCGCACCGGCAGCTCGGCCAGCACCGAATTGACCTCGATCACATCCCGGGTGGTACCGGGAACCGGACTGACGATCGCTCGTTCCCGCCCGACCAGGTAGTTGAGCAGGCTGGATTTTCCCGCGTTCGGGCGGCCGGCGAGCACCACATCGATGCCGTCACGCAGGCTGGCACCGATTCCGGCGGTATCGAGCAGTTCGGCAATCCGGTTCCGGGCGTCGGCAATCTTTTCCGGAACCTCCGGATCGAACTCCAGCTCCTCATCCGGGAAATCGAGCCGCGCTTCGCATTCCGAACGCAGGTAATCAACCGATTCAAGCAATTGATTGATCCGGGAACTGAGCGCCCCGCCGAGCTGACGCTCGGCCAGCTCCCGCGCCGCCGCGCTGCCGGAATTGACCAGATCGGCCACCGCTTCCGCCTGAAGCAGATCCAGTTTACCGGAAACAAACGCACGATAGGTAAATTCTCCGGGTTCGGCCAGCCGACAACCATTTTCCAGCGCGAGTTTCAGCGCCCGGTCAGCCGCCGCCGCACCGCCGTGACAATGAAGTTCGACCACATCCTCGCCGGTGTAGCTGTGCGGTGCACACATATAAACCGCCAGCGTCGGTTCGCCGCCGATGCGCCCGAGCATCATCCGGCGCACATTTTCCGGCCCCAGCGGAGCACGGCCGCGCCAGACCGCGTTGCCGCACGCCAGCGCCTCCCGCCCGGAAATCCGGATCACCGTCACCGCACCGCCGATACCGCTGGCGGGGGCGACGATGGTG
>CAKUKT010000314.1 GCA_934663655.1 uncultured Victivallaceae bacterium | reverse complement strand
AGGCGTGACAGAGGCTGCCGGCCTTTTCAAAAGCGTCCACCTCCGTAACTTCCCACAGGGTTGTCGCGTCGCGGTCGAGCATGAATTGAACCCCCTGATCAACCAGTTCGAGGGTTTTTCTGCGGAACTGCGGCCCGGCGGAAAACATCCCGTTCACCAGATAGAGCAACGGGCTCAGGCTTGCCTTGACGATCTCGCCGGATGAAAAACACCGTTCCGCGACGGTTTCCACACGTTCCGGGGGAACCAGACCGAGCGCGAGCATCAACGCCTGCGTGTGGACATGGTGAAGTTCGCCCGGTTGCCCTCCGGTGATCGTCGTGGCGTAACCGCCGAACCCCGGATCGTAAAAGCTGTTTTCAATCTGTCTGCCGAGCGCGGCGGCCCGGGTAGCGCACTCCTCGGCGAATCCGTTTTCGCCGATGGCGGCAAAGATTTCCGCCAGTGAATGAAACCATTCGTAAATGTAGAGGTTGCCGAGTGCGTTGAAATCCTCCTCGTTTTTACCGTAACCGTTGAGGCCGTTTACCCATTCGTAGAAGTTCCAGATCCTTTTGGCGCGGTCGGAACGGTACAGCCCGGCCGCCGAATCGAAACGGTTGTTGAGCAATTCGGTCATGTTGCGCAGCTGGTTGGCGAAACGGTGCAGCAGCCGGTCGTCTCCGGAGTAGAGATGGTGCTCCCGGAGCGCAGTTCCCCAGACGCGGGTAAAGCAGGGAATTGCCAGATCCGCGAAACCGGTACGATGGGTGGGGGCGCAGAGGTTCAGCTGGCCGTCCCCGCCGACGCCGCGCCCGAGCAGATCGAGCGAGGCGGCGGCAAAATCGTAGTTGCCCCACGCGTAGTAACCGAAGAGCATCTGATTGCGCGAGTCGTAAGCATAAAGGCTTTGTTCACGCCACGGGCAATCCTCGTAATGGGCGTGCATGCAGCAGCGCATGGTTCGCAGTCCGGTCGCACGGAAGAGTTCGGCGCGACTGGAATCGGTGGCGAAATCGCAATCGGTTCCGGGCTCATAGTCAAAACGGCGCATTCCGGCGTAACGGATCACCACCGGTTTGCCGTTGCAGCCGGAGATGTTGAGCTGAATGTAACGGGCGCCGAGGCGCAGGAAGGGAATGGAGAGCCGATTTTCTCCCTCCCGGGCGACAATCCGCATCGTGAAGTTGCGGACGCCGATCCGGCAGCGGACGATCTGATCGTTGAGGTGTTCTCCCCAGGAGAGGTCGACCACCGTACCGGCGGGAGCGTCGAAGTCGAGTTCCGCGTATCCGGTGCGCTCTTCGCCGAGGTCGTAGATGCGGAAGAACCCGTTCGCGTCCGCCGGCGGCGCGTCGACGGGGGCGCCGTCGGCGAAACGGTACGTCGCGGCGGCGACCGCGGCGGCGAATGTCGGCTGCGGCTGACTGGCAAAGGTGAATACCCCATGGGCACAGAGCCGGGACGGGGCGCGTTCGCCGAGGAAAATCGGCGGCAGCGGACGTTCGCTGAGGGTGCGGACAAACGCGCCGACGCCGCTGTCGCGGACGGTTGCCGGAATCCACTGTACCCGTTCGGGGGCAACGGACGGCGCCGCGGCGGCATCGTAGAGCACGGTGTAGCCGAGCTGGGGAGTCACGGTCTCGATTTCTCCGGAATGAAAGGCCGGATGAGGAGCCGCCTCCCAGTCGTTGCCGGTGGCCAGGGTGAGATCGCCGCAGGAGAAGATGGCGATGACGCCGGGGCGTCCCCGGAGCTGACTGAAAAATTCGGCGCCGGGAGCGTAAACGAGAAATTCCAGCGTGTGTTCCCCGGGCGTAAGTTCATTCAGCCGGTAGCGGGTGAAGGTTTTTTCATGTTCGTAATCCGGGAACTGACCGCGTCCGATCTCCACGCCGTCAAGCGTGGCGACGAAATCCCAGTCGGCGGAAATCAGCAGTTCCGCCGGGGCGGCGGCTGTCGTCCGGAACCGCCGCCGGAAAAGGCCGTACTGGTTGATCTTATCCGCGGCAGCTTCAAACCATATCCAGCTGGCGCACTTGAGTTGTTCTCTGAGATCCATGATGGTGTCGGCTTTTTGTTGTTGTTGTCATCGCGTATGTCGTCATCTCCGGGGCATTGCCGCGGAGGAATCCCAACCCGGATAATATAGTACCGCGGCGGTTTTTTTTCAATGAAGTTTCCCCGGCAGGCGGGGTTGATTTTTCTGGAAAAACAACTATATTAATGGCCAGAAAGCAGGTCGTTCTCGGAACAATATTTGCATCGGGCTCTCTTTTGAGCTTACTGTCTTGTGCGTGTGCGAGAGATAATGCCTGCTTTCTTTTTATCCTGATGTTTTGCCCCGGTCGTCGTTCGAGTTCGGCGACGGAAGCCGTTTTTCCCCCCTGGCTTATGCCGAAAAAAGTTCCGATGAGATCCCGAAGACCGCCGCGGCGGGAGTTTTTTTATTTCCGGAATGGCGCGGCGGCGATTCGGGTGTTATATTATCAATCGGAGAATTCAACCAATCAGAATTTTTTTTCCATGAGGTGATCGAATATGAATGCCGCTCCCGAACTTCTCAACCGTCTGGCCGCCGCCGGTCAGTCCCATCTGGTCGACTTTCTGCCGGAATTGTCCGATTCCGAGGCACAGGAACTGCTGTCGCAGCTGGAGGCGCTGGACTTCACGGAACTGACGTCGCTCGCGCGCGACTACGTGCTCCAGCGTCCGGAAACCCTGATCCCGGAAAATATCGCTCCCGCTCCCTACTTCCCGCGGGTGCCGCGGGACGACGCCGAACTCCAGCGCTATCAGAAGGCCGAAGCGCTCGGCGCCGAACTCATCGCTTCGGGAGCGGTCGCTTTTCTTACCGTCGCCGGCGGGCAGGGAACCCGGCTCGGTTACAATGCTCCCAAGGGAACCTATCCGATCGGACCGGTGACCGGCCGATCGCTTTTCGCCTACTTCGGTGAGGGGATCCGCCGTCTCGGCGAACGCTGCGGACGCAAACTCACCTGGTACGTGATGACCAGTACCCTCAACCGGGCGGCGACCGAAGAGTTCTTCCACGACCACGGTTTCTTCGGTCTGGAACCCGATCAGGTTTTCTTTTTCACCCAGGGGACGATGCCTGCCTTCGGGCGCGACGGCAAGCTGCTGCTCGCCGGGAAATCCTCGCTGGCGCTTTCGCCCAATGGCCACGGCGGTACGCTGCTGGCGCTCCGGAAGTCGGGCGCGCTGGAAAAAATGGAAAAGGAGGGCACGCGGATCATCTCCTATTTCCAGGTTGACAACCCGCTGGCTCCCTTCGCCGATCCGCTCTTCCTCGGCCTGCAC
>CAKUKT010000313.1 GCA_934663655.1 uncultured Victivallaceae bacterium | reverse complement strand
CCGTCGCCGGATCTGAGTTCCAGCCTGCCTCCGGCGACAAGTTCGCCAAGCTGCCCCGCCAGCCGGGTCAGCGCCTCATCTTCGGTGGCGACACGGTCGGGGTTCGTCATGGGCGGGGCGAGCACGATCCAGTCGAAACCGGACAGCAGTTCAAACAGCGTGGCGACATCGGCGGGAGGCGGGGTCAGAAATTCCTGAAATCCCGGAGTACCGATTTTTACATTGGGTTTCAGATAAAGGGTGCGGCGTTCGCCGAGCAGCAGTACCCGTTCATCCGGCGAAACGCGCCGGTTCAACTCCTCCGCGAGCCGCACGTAGCCGGGATCCCGGGTCGCCATCGCCAGGTAACCATCCGGGACACGGCGGGAGGCGGGCAGCACCCGCCAGGAATAATAGAAGTTCCGCAACTGCGGCCAGTCGAGCTGCGCCACCGTCACCCCGGCGATGATTATAAGCAAGAGAATCCGGATTCGCGATGCGGCAACTCTTCTCCATCCGGAGGCGGCGGCCGGCGTCAGCAGAATGAACGCCGGATAGAGAAAACGCGGTTGTCGGGCAGTGAACGCCCAGAACAAATATGTTACGCCGACGGCAACAAGCAGAGCCGTCCGGCTTCGCGACCTGTACCGGAGCGCGCACCACAACGCCAGTATCACCAGCAGCGGCATCTGCAGGCCGAGGGAAATCCCGTCGTTCGCGGCCAGCGGCAGCGCCGCCGTCAGCCAGCCGGTCATTACGCCGAGCCATCCGCCGACGCCGTAGTGGGCTCCGCCGAGTTCCCGGTGAAACGCCTCGACTGCAAGTGCTGACCCGGTCGCCCCGAACCATTCGCCGCCCCAGGGGTAAAAGGGATTTCCGGTCCCGATATACACCCGGAGAAAGAAGGGAAACGCGACCGCCAGTGCCGCTGCCGGAAACCATAATATTTCCCGGCGCGGCCGCATCACCATCATCAGATAAATTCCCAGCGCGAGTGCTGCACCGCCTCCGGTGGGTTTGACTGCGATCATGGCTCCGGCGGCCACTCCCGTCAGCAGCGGTGCGAGCACCGGATGGCGACGCAGCCGCGTCGCCGCAAGAAATCCCGAGGCCAGCAGAAAGGTGAGCCAGCTTTCGGCATAGGCGGCGCTCCAGAACAGGATCGCCGCCGGGGAGAGCAGCGTGGCCGCAGTGAAAATCCCCGCCGGGAGTGGATCAAGACGACGTCGCCGCAATTCAAGAAAAAGCACCGGCACCAGGCTCGACATCAACAGCCAGCAGAGCAGCCGGGGCAGCAGCACCCCGCCGGACGGCACCAGCGGAAGTATGGAGAAATGTTGGAGCGACGGAAAGGCCGAAAACGGGTTGTCCATCCGCACCGCCACCGAATTGTCCGCAGCATAGCGGATCGGCAGCACCGCCTGATAAACCAGTTCGTCCCAGCGGTGCGGCGGCAGCAGCGCCGGTGCCAGTGTGGCGGCGGCGATGGCAAGCGTGACCAGCGTCAACCGGCGGCGGGAGAGAAAAACGGGGAAGTTGCAGTACAGTGAATAGGCCGCCGGCAGTGCCAGTAAAATCCAGAGCACGATTTGCGGCAGTGCCGTAACCCGGAATGGCGGCGGCAACAGCGCCGCGACCGCTATGACCACCAGCCCCAATGTGGTGTTCAACGCGAAGAAGCCGTAAGCGCGCAGCAATCGTCGGCCGATTCCTTCCGCGGCGAAAAAGAGCAGCAGCGCCGCGGCAAGAGAGAGCACGGGAGAAGGCGCAAGCGTGGTGATGGTTTGAGCAAGATTCATATTTTCATTGAATGGTGGAGTGATTCATTCCGGTGGGGGGAGGGCGGAGGAAGTGGTTCGTCGTCCCAGGCGGGATTGCGCAGCAGGAGCGGGAAGTTCTCCGGCGCAATACCCCGGAGTTTCATCATCCGGACAAAATGTTCACGGGCGGCGGAAAGTTCTTCCGGAGAACTCCCCGGCAGGTATTCGAGTACCTGCAGCAGCAGTCCGGAATTGATGGCGCTGAGGGGAAATTCCCGTGCTTCCCGGCGGAAGCTGTGCAGCGCTCCCTCCAGATCGCCGCCAGCCGCCAGCGCCCGACCCCGCAGTTGAAAGCTGTGCAGATAGGCCCGGTGACCGTTGAGTCGGTCAAGCCGGTCGAGAAGTTCGAGCGCGGCCGCCGGGTTGCGGAAATCGAAAAGTTCCACCGCTGCCAGCGTGTAGAGTGAACGGGCTTCCGTTTTAATTGCCACGGCGCGTTGCAGCGCCCCGCGTCGTGCCGGAGCACCGGCGAGCAGTTTGGCAGCACGAAATTCCCTGCCGCTTCGCCAGTTGACCGACGCTCCCCACAGCGCCGCCGCTGCCAGCACCGTCGCGACGATCGGACGGAGACGGGGGAAGCGGACTGGAGAGGCGAGGGGACCGCCGCCGTTGATGGCGCCGGGAAGCAGCATAAACAACATCCCCGCCAGCGGTGTGGCGAGCAGCACATCGACCTGACCATGGGCGAGCAGCGTGAGAAAGGCCCAGAACATCCAGAGTTTTTCCGGGGTGTCGGCTCCGGAACGGCGCCACGCCGTCAGCACGAGCAGGGCGAAAAAACATACTCCGGAAATCCCGAAGCCCGCCGCGTAATTGAGCACTTCGTTGTGCGGATGGGGATGCAGCGTGGCCGGATGGGCGGAAAAGTAGTAGTCGAGGGGAAGATACTCCTTGATCGTACCCTGAAAGCGTCCCGGACCGACGCCGGCAAGAGGATTATTCTCCACCAGCCGGACGGCGCCGCGCCACAGTTCCCGGCGGCTGTCGGGCGCGGAGAGCGGCCATTGAAGCATCACTGCAAAAATCGCGCCGCCGATCAGAAGGGCCGCCATTCCGGCGAAAAAGCGGCGTTTCCTCCGGAGATGGTGGGCCGCCCAGGTGACCGGCAGAGCGATCGCGGCTCCCAGCAGGGTGCCGCGTGGCAGCAGTTCAGGCCGGAACCACGACAGAATCAGCAGCAGCAGCAACGCGCTCACCACCGTGGTGCCGAGTTTACGCAGCGGCGTTCCGGGAAGTCGCAGCAGCAGCGCGGGGAAGGTGACGGTCAGCAGCGTGAGGTTCCAGTTCCAGTTGCCGGGAAAACCGGAAAAGAACCGGTCCCCGATGGTATAGAGTGCCAGCAGTACGAAAAGCCCCGCGGCATATCTCGGCAGGGCGCGGCGGAGTTCCGGTGCCAGGGCGAATCCCGCCCAGGGCGTCAGCAGAAAAAAGAAGGAGAGAGTGAAAAATTCCCGGCTGCCCCCGGAAACCAGCTGGTGGATCACCGCGACAACCAGCGCCGTCACCGTGAATGCCGCCAGCAAC
>CAKUKT010000312.1 GCA_934663655.1 uncultured Victivallaceae bacterium | reverse complement strand
TTTTTTTGACAAATAACGGCTTTGGGTATAATTTACATCCGTGACGGTGTTTTTTAAAGCCGTTCAGTGAATATTCATGACGAAAATCAAGTGAAAACGCAAAAATGTTGAAGCAAATGCTCAGCGGCAAAATCCACACCGCCCGGATCACCCGCTGTATGATCGATTACGAGGGCAGTCTTGAGATTGACCCGGAACTCCTCAAGGAGGCCGGAATCCTTCCTTACGAAAAAATTCTGGTCGCCAACCGGGACAATGGTTCGCGGCTGGAGACTTACGCGATTCCCGGGGTTCCCGGTTCGCGGGACTTCTGCCTCAACGGGCCCGCGGCGCGGCTCGGCAAAGTCGGCGACACCGTCACCATCATGGCCTTTTCGCTATGCACCCCCGAGGAACTGGCCGATTACGCCCCAACCGTGATCGTGCTTGACGAACACAACGAAATCGCCCTGCGCAAAGGGCGGCCGCCGAGAAAAATTTAAGTCTACAGAAATCCTTCCGCACTGACGCAGCATACCTGCTTTTGACGACAGCCGGGGGAATCCTGGAACAATCCGGGAGGCTCTCCGGCCAAAGCCGGGCGGTAATCCGAATGCGGGTAGAGATCGGGTGGATAATTTTCAGTTAAAAAACTACTGGCGAATGGATGGCGGAGCGATCCGGTAAAATCAGCGGCCAGGCCGCAATCGAATTTGTGATCATGCTGGTGCTGGCCGCAATACTGGCGCTGGCACTGCTGGCGTTATTCGTTGCGCTCGCGGCCAACGGCGACCGGATGATCGATCTGGCCGGTCACAACCTGCCCTGACCACCGCGTCCGGTCAGAAATCGTCACTTTCCCGGACCAGCGAACGATATTTCGCAAAGATCGTGTCCCGGGAGACAAACCCGCGGAATACCCCGTCCGCATCGGCAACCGGCAATTCCCGGAGATCGTAGCGGTCGAGATTTCCCATCGCCCAGCCGAGATCGTCATCTACCGACACCATGCCGAATGGCGGTTCCATCACGTCGAAGATCAGCAGTGAGCGCGCCAGTTCGGTGTCGAGCAGAATCGGCAGAATTTTTTCCACCCGGACGATACCCTGCAGCCGCCCCCCCTCGCCGATCACCGCGAACAACGCCGCTTTGGGCAGATCCTCCAGCCGACGGCCGAATTCCGGAAGCGTCATCCCCGCGTCAACCGTCTGAAAATCGCTGCTCATACACAATCTCACCGGCAGTCTGCGCAACATCGCCTGATCGCGATCAGTCACCAGAAGTTTTCCCTCAACCAGCGCCTTGTAGTAGACGGAATTGGGTTCGGCGAAGCGCGAGACAAACCAGGAGACCGCCGAGACAATCATCAACGGCACCAGCAGCAGATATCCGCCGGTAACTTCGGCGATAAGAAAGATTCCCGTGAGCGGCGCCCGCATCACCGCGGTAAAAACTCCGCACATGCCGACCACGACGAAATTCGGTTCCTGAAGTTCGATCACCCCGGTCAGATTGACCAGCCGGGCAAACGCGAAACCGGTGAAGGCGCCGATGAACATCGACGGCGCGAAAATCCCTCCGTCACCTCCGGAATCGATCGTCAGTGAACAAGCCACCACCTTGAGAAAAATCCCCGCCGCCACCACCAGTGCCAGGGCGGTATGATTCGGGCCGAGAAAGATCAGCAGCGGAGATTCGCTGACCAGCGCTCCGGTCTGCCCGGAGAAAAGCTGCTTGATGAAAATATAACCCTGCCCCCGCAGCTGCGGAAAGATCAACAACAGGCCGCACAGCAGCAGACCACCGAAAAGCATCCGCGAACCCGTGCGCGGCAGCCGCCGCTTGAACCATGCCGAGGAGAAATATGCCCAGCGGATCACAAACACTCCGACCGCCGCGCACAACACTCCCAACAGTAAATAGGCGGGGATTGCATCCGTTCGCCACGGGGCATCGATTTCCAGCAGCAGTTCGCCGCCGTCGCCGGAGATTATTCGGGAGACCACCGTGGCGACCGCACTCGCAATCAGCATCGGCACCATCGCCGCGACACTGAACTCCGGCAGCAGCACCTCCGCTGCGAAGAGCACTCCCCCCACAGGACTTCGGAAAATCGCAGAAATCGCCGCCGCCGCCCCGCAGCCGATCAGCAGCGAACGATGCCGACGGTCAATTCCCAGAAAAGAACCGATGTTGGAGCCGATCGCCGATCCGGTCAGCACACTCGGCGCCTCCAATCCGGCCGAACCACCGCAGCCGACCGCCAGACCGCTCGAAAGCATGTGCGTAAAAATTTCACTGCCGGGGATCGAATACCGACGCCGGTTGAGCATCAGTATCAACGGACTCAAACTCTTGGCGAAACGAGCTCCTCCCAGCGTCCGCTGCACCAGCGCGGAGAGCGCAATTCCCAGCAACGGCAGCAGAAACACCACCACTTGCCAGTCCAGCGGCACTTCGGAAAACTCTCCACTGTCAATGCGCAGCGTCAGATATTCCAGCGCCGTGACCAGCGTGTGCAACAGCGCCGCCGCCACCGCGGCGGCTCCGCCGATGAAAAAAGCCAGTGCGATGATGAGCGCCCGTTCACCGAGCCACTCCCGGCACAATCGCACCGCCCGCAATATCGCCACCCGGCGCAGCTTCAACAAAAAGCGTTTCATTTCCACTCCGGTTACACGGCATGTGGTGGTAAAATCAAAAGGCCGGGGAGGAACAAAAGAGCTGTTCCATCCCCGGTCTCAACAACGTGACAGCGATTATTCGAGACGCAGCCCGTCCATCGCTTCGGCGCTGAAAATTTCGCCGACGTTGACCATGTCCTCGCCCGGCTTCAGCGCGGCGGAGTACTCCTCCTGAGCCGCCTTGAGGTCTTCCTCGGAGAAGTTGTCCTTGGCCGCCTTGATCGAGAGGCCGATCCGGCGCTCCTCGTTGTCGACCTTGATGACCCGGGCCTCGACTTCGTCGCCGACCTTGAGCACATCCTTGACCTTCTCCACCCGGTCGCGGCTAAGCTGCGAAATGTGGATCAGTCCGTCGATCTTGTTGGAGAGTTCGACGAAGGCGCCGAAGGCGGTGATCTTGCTCACTTTGCCCTTGACGATCGAACCGACCTTGTAAAGTTCGTCGATGTTCGCCCACGGATCTTCCTCAGCCTGCTTCAGGCCGAGCGAAATCCGCTGCTGCTCGGGATTGATTTCGAGGATGACCACTTCGACCTCCTGACCCGGCTTCAGGATTTCGTTCGGGTTCTTGATCGTGCGCGTCCAGCTCATATCCGAGACGTGGATCATACCGTCGATATCGTTGGCGATCTCAACAAAGGCACCGTAGTTGGTCATGTTGCGGACCTTGCCCTTGATG
>CAKUKT010000311.1 GCA_934663655.1 uncultured Victivallaceae bacterium | reverse complement strand
GAACATCTGGGCGGCAATGGTGATTTTCTGCATGATGAAATCTCCTTCCTTTTCAGCCGACAACGACAGGTTCGATGTGGAACCATTCGCAGAAGAGCAGCAGTTCCTGCTTGACATCGGCGTGGATGACTGCGTAGTGGTGTTCGAACCCTTTCTTCATGATGGTGTCGACCAGTTCCGGCACGGCGCCGTCGAAGCGGATGGTGAGCGGATTTCCGCGCAGGAAGGGTTCGGTGTCGATCGCGGTTCCGGGGGCGATCAGCATGCGCATTTTCCCGTCGGCATCGGTGTCAAGCTTGGCGACGGTGACGCGTCCCGCTTTGAGCGAGAAGTCGTTTGTGACCCCCTTCTTGTCACCGCCGTCGACGCGCATGTGCAGCCGCAGTTCGGTCTCTTCGAAATTGCGGCAGAGTCCCTTCGGCGCGGCGCCGCAGTGCCAGATGACGCCGGTGTTCTTCGCAGTGTCATACTGGATCAGGTCGACGAAGAAGGGGATTCCGCCACCGGCGAGCGCCTGAAGCAGCTTCATGGTGACGGCGCCGGGGACATCGCCTTCGCAGCTGGTGGCGAATCCGGTGTCGGAGAGCATGCCGAGCACGGCGCAGGGGGCGATGCCGAAAAGGTCGGAGAACTCCGGCCAGCAGCGGACCGCGTAGGTGCTGAGACGGTATTTTTCCGCAGTCTTGCGGAAGGAGCCGTACATTTTTGCGGCGAGTTCGAGATCAGCGGCTGAGACCGCGTTGACTTTAGCGGCGCTCACCTTGACCACCTTGCGCGCGGCGGCGAGTTCCGCTTCGGTGAGGGTTTCGGCAGTTTTGACGATTTCGAGCAGGTCGAGCACTTCGACGGCAACGCCGAATTCGCGGCGGAGCTGAAGTTCATCGAAGTTCGAGGTATAGAAGCCGGGGACCCGTCCGCCGGCGAGCCCGATCCGCAGGTTGCGGAGCATTTTGACGGCGCGGACTGCGGCGAGCGGAGTCTTCAACGCTTCGGCGGTCTCCTCCGGGCGGGCCATGACGAAGCAGTAACGCTTGCGCAGCCGGTTGAGGCCGTGTGCAGCCATGTTGGCACCGCAGAAGGAGTTTTGCTCCCACATCTTGCCCGGCCCGGGCTCTTCGGGGTTGGCGAGCAGCACGAAGGGGACGTCAAGGCGCGTTGCCGCGGCGGGGATGGTCGCGCCGACCGGGAAGGTGACGAAGTGCATCACGACAACGTCGACGCCGGTGCGGGCGAACTCTTCGGCCCGGGTGGCGGCCTCTTCCTCGGTGGTGGTGACGCCGTGATAGAGAATTTCCGCCGGAAGCGTCTGGAGATTTTCGAACGTCCGTTTGGCGATGGTGTCGATTTTGGGAGTCATCCAGCTGGCTTTGGAGATGGCGATGTACCCGATTTTCATTGTTTCCATGGTTGCGTTCCTTGACTTTTGGTTGAACGGGGATATTTTTCCCTGTAACATAAAGTACGTCGGAAAATCCGATTTCAAATGGAGAAAAGCAACCTCTTTCTGCACAAAACGAAGATTTTTCCGCCTATGAATTTTTTTGACGGCCACTATTTCAGTTTATATCACTCCTCGCCGGAGTTCCGCGGCGAGTCGCACCATGTGCCGATCTACTATGGAATTCAGTACAATCACGCGGGAAAGCTCTGGCTGCAGATCGATCACGGGGAACGGTTCGAGGTGGAGGGGGCGTATGTGTTCATCAGTCATCCCGATGCATTTTTCGAATACGGAAATGTGCGGGGAGAGACGCGTCACCACAATTTTCTCTGCTCCTATGGCGAGCGGGTGGAAGAGTATGTGAAAAGCGGACTCCTGCCGCTCGACGATCTGCATCCGCTGCGGAAGGTGCGCAATCCGGAGCGTTTTCTTGAAACGATGCTCCGGATCATGTCGCTGTTGCGTCATGCGGCACCGGTGGTGCCGCCGCGGGCGGTGCTGCTTTACGAGGATCTGCTGCTGCAGATTCAGGAGTCCGAGCCGGACGGGCCGACGGTTCCGGCATTTCAGGAGGAGTACTTTCACCATCTGGTGTCGGAGGTGCGCCGTCATCCGGAGGCGGTGTGGGAGTTCAGTGTCGAGGCGCGGAAGCGGAACCTCACTTCTGCTCACTTCCGGCGGTTGTTCAAGGCGGTTTCCGGCCTGCCGCCGCAGCAGTTTCTGATCCAGTGCCGATTGCAGCAGGCGGCATCGCTGCTGGTCGGCACGGTGGAGCCCGTCGGCGGAATTGCCGAGCGGGTGGGGATCCGCAATGAATTTTACTTCTCGCGGCTGTTCAAGGCGAAATATCGGATTTCTCCGCTGGAGTACCGCCGGGAATTCGCCGGGCGGTGCTGAAAGATTCCGCCGCGCCCCGCGGGAATCGTGGACGCGGCAGAAGGAAGAGTTTCGCCGGTTATTCGGCGGTCAGTTCGAAGCAGACGGAGATCTCCGGCTGTTTCGCGGTGTCGATGTCGAACCGGATCATTCCCTTTTCCGCCCGGAGCGGAATCTCTTCCCGCCGGGTTCCGTCCAGCGCGAGGGCGTGAAGTTTGAAACGGTTTGCCTGCGGATGCTTCAGCGTGGCGCGGAACTTCCCGCATCGCAGCATGGGGACCGGGTCGCCGTTCCGCCAGCCGTGCCAGAATCCGCCGGTGTAGGAGATCTTGCCGTTGCGGTTGGCCGGATAGGTGGAGAAGACGAGCAGCATCCTCCGGCTGGAGGAGAGCGGTTTCCCGTCCACCGAAGTCAGCGCAATGCAGCCGTCGGTGCTGGTCGATTCGATGGCGAAATCGCCGAGCTGCGCCGAATCTCCGGCGGTGAGGCAGGCGCCCTGGGTGCGCGGGGTGCGGACTTCCAGTTTCTTCTGCGGCGCGAAGAGCGTGAGCTCGCCGGTATCACTCTGGTAGATACCGCGTTGCGGGTCGGAGGTGTTCTTCCGGGGAAGCACTCCTTTTTTCCGCAGTGTCCGGCTGAACTCCGCCGCACTGAACTTGCGGTCCCGGCCGCTTCCGGCGCCGATGGCGTCACCGAACTCCGGTTTGTAGAGTCCGTCGGTGCGGGTGGCGGGGAGCGCGAGGGTGACCGGTACGTCGCGCCGCACTCCTTCCGGACGCTCCGTGCCGGGGAAGGAGAGGCTGAATCCGGTCATCAATGCAAGTTTGGTCTGTTCCGGCGAGACCGGCTGGAAATAACGCAGCATCTCCGGCGCGACTTCGAGCGTGACGTTGTGGCGGCTCGGCGTGACGTCGCCGCGCATGAAAAACGAGTAGATGAGGATGTTCGACGTTCTCGCCACCGGATTGCTGCCGATTGCGAACGGCTCCAGACGCCTAGATCGTGTCGTCAATAGTTAAAAGACCCAAGCTGCAATACACCTGATTTGTACTGCAGCAA
>CAKUKT010000310.1 GCA_934663655.1 uncultured Victivallaceae bacterium | reverse complement strand
GTTGGGACCCGAGCAGCGCCGGACTCCCTGCGCCCTCCGCTCCATTCGCGCCCCCCGGCGCTCACTCCGCGTAGGGTTAGTTGGGGGAAATCGTGTGATTGGCAACATGCTTTGCCTCCGGGGCTCCCGCCCCGGACCCCGGTCAGAGCTGCCGCCCTGAAACCCGCTTGGGGTTCCCACCCCAAACCCCGGTCGGGGCTCCTCGCCCCGAACCCCCGGCAGGGTTGAGAACCCTGCACCTTATGGGTACGGCTGCCGCCGTACCGCTTTTTTGGAACAGCGAAATAGACGCTGGTTACCCTTTGGCTGAACGCCAGGTGTCGCGACGCCCCGGAGCCCGGCGGAAGTCTCCGCCGACCTCCGTCTCCTCGCGCCAGTTGACGTGTCCAGCCGGTATTTTCATTGCGCCCGAAAGTTCGTCCGCCGCTGCACCCAACCGACAGTAATCGGTTGGGACCCGAGCAGCGCCGGACTCCCGGCTCCCTCCGCTCCATTAGCGCCCCCGGCGCTCACTTTGCTCCGGGTTAGTTAATGAGATTTTGCGGTTTGCGGCGGAGTTGTCCTCCGGGGAAGTCCCTTGTGCGGATTTCTATACTCGGCATTTTTGTCCCACTTGTCCGACCGGTCCAACTTGTCCGACACTAAAAACGCCATTCCTGCAATCTGGTCATCACTCTGCCCCCGGCAATTTCAACGGCGGACAAAATTTTTCTCTTGGAATGGCATAAATAATCCGCAAGCGTATCATAATTTCGTTTTTTTCGATTTATTTTTGATTTTTGACGTGGACTTTCGACCATTTATGTCTTATACTTAAAGCAGTAACAAAACATCAACCGACAATCTGAGCGGAGGTCATCATGAAAAGTCGTAGAATGCAGGATTTTACCTTTACCGAACTCGCCGAATGGCTTAAAGATCACTCCACTGTCATCATTCCCTATGGACTCAGTGAACAGCACGGCGCCCATCTCCCGCTTGACACCGACATTCGTAATGCGGACAAATTCGCTGAATTGCTCGCTGAAAAACTCGACTGCCTGATCGCTCCCACCCTCAATTACTGCTTCTCCGGTGGCATGTTCCCGGGAACGATCAACATCAAACCCAACACCTTCAGCACTCTTGTCGGTGAAATCATTGAATCTCTCAACCTTCAAGGGTTTAAGAATTTCATCATCATTCCCGGGCACGGCGGCAGCGAAAGCCTGCTCAATCTCAAGGAAAGCCTGCGGATTCTCAAATGGCTCAATCCATCACTCCGGGACACGATGATTATGCTGGTCCCAATCTGGAACTTCTCCCCGACCTTCATGGGCATGATGGAAAATCGTGATTATCACGCCGCTGAAGCTGAAACCTCGCTGCTGCTCCACTGGGATCCCGCCGTGGTCAGAGAGGTTAAAATCGATATCCCCGAAGTCGCCGAACGCCTGCGCGACGATCCCGACAGTTATCAGCTGCGCGAATCCTTTAGCGAACTCCGCGAAGAGATCGTTCAGACCAGTCAGCGTTCCGATGTTAAGTTCGGCGTTATGGGATATCCCGAACGCGCCAATGCCGCTCTCGGTGCCAAAATCGAGGAGGAATTTCTCCGCATCGCCGGCGAAGCCATATCCAAAGCCATCGCCGATGCCGATGCCGCGCGTAAAAATGGACAGCGAATTGTCCACGACAACGGCGAAAAACTTAAACTTAAACAGGTTTGACCGTTCGTCCGGGAACGGGGACAATCGGTTTTTTTTCGGGTTGTCCCCGGTCTCTCGCTCCTCTGCCGCCAACCGGCCACTGGCGGCATAAGAAGAGAGTTCCCGAATATCTTCACCGGGTGTCTCAATTTCGGCATCCATTCAATTCAATCCGCTTTCTTACACAGGAAATAATGCTTCTCAAACCGGTGCATCGGTAAACAAATCGCGATTCATAACTGAAGCATTTTTTCTCCGACATCACATCACGGCGCTGCAACCTTTCTGGCGCCGCGCCTACCGGCAAAAACCTTTCTCTCGCTTTCCCGATTATGCCTTTCGCACCGGGGGTAAGGGGGCTTATTGCCACTGAACGCTGATTTCACATATCGGAAGCCGCTGATATGATTGAATTCTGCGGCGGACCTTTAACCAACTGTACCACCCAAAACAAGGAGAAAATCATGAGCATCGACAAAAAACATTACACCGGCGCCGAATCCGAAGGCGGAATAACCAGCAGCTACGCTACCGACGACGGGGTGAAACTGCGTGTCCCTTATTCATTTATGGGCAGCATCTATGACGACGCCGAACGTCAGGCCGCATTGGAAGCAATGGCACAGGATTCCCTCACCATGGGACCCAAAACTCAGGAATTTCAGAAGAAATTTGCCAAAGCTCATCAGGTCAAGCACGCTTTCGCCTGCAGCAACTGCACCACCGGCATGCACGTCGCTACTCAGCTCTTCGACATCGGCCCCGGTGACGAAGTGATCGTTACCCCCAATACCTTCGTCGCCACCTCTCTGGTTATCCTCAAGGAGGGCGGCATCCCGGTTTTCGCCGATATCGATCCCCGCACTTTCAACATTGACCCGGAAGAAGTCGCCCGCAAAGTCACCAGTAAGACCAAGGCAATTTATGTCGTCCATTACGCCGGATTGATGGTCGATATGGACCCCATCATGGAAATTGCCCGTAAACATGGACTCAAAGTACTTGAGGATTGCGCACATGCTACCGGTTCCTCATACAAGGGACGAATGGCCGGCTCCATCGGAGATGTCGGCGCATTTTCCTTTCACTCTCTCAAGAATATCACCACCTGCGGCGAAGGCGGCATGATCACCACCGGCAATGATGAATACGCCCAGGGAATCCAAAACCTCCGCTGCATGAGCAATCAACCGCAGTCGTGGAACGACCAGCTCGAAAATCCTGCCGACCCGGTGTGGCACTTCGGCAAAATTACCTGCCGTAAAACCGATCCCATCGAATATTGGTTGCCGGCTCACTTCGATGTGGTTCCGTGGCACGGCCATTGGGGTAGCAACTACCGGATGAACGAAATCCAGGCCGCAGTCGGATGTTGCCAGCTCGATAAATTGGAAATGCTGATCAATAAACGACGCGAAATCGCCCATGCCATTACCGCCGGAATTTCCGATGTCCCCGGTATCGAACCGGTTTATGAACCCGAAGGTTATTACCACAGCTTCCACCTCTATACCTTGTGCGTAAACGAGAAGATCCTCGGCGGCAGCCGTGATGAATTTATGCGCGTTCTCTACGAGGAGGAAGGCGTCCAGGGAATTTTGCATTATCAGCCGACATTCCATTTCACCGGACTCAAACGCATGGGATACGATCCCGATCAGTGCCCACGGGCCAGCGAGTTCTTCTATAAACG
>CAKUKT010000309.1 GCA_934663655.1 uncultured Victivallaceae bacterium | reverse complement strand
GTCATGTATTCGGCAATCCCGCCGGCGGCTTTATGAGTCTGATCTGCTTCACCAACGGATCGCTCGCACGTGAACGGGTTCGTCAGGAATGCGGATTTGATTACCGGGAATTTGACCGTCCCGGCGACCGCACTCCGGGGCGCGGGTTGATCCTTCCCTATTTCGATGCCGAGAGCACCCCGCCGGTGCTGACTCCGGGCATTCGTACCGATTTCGACTGGCAGGCGGCGACGCCGCGGGAACGGGTGAAAGCGCTGCTGAAATCGCAGGCGTTGACAATGAAGCTTCACTCCGCCTGGCAGGATGAAACCTTTTCCTCGGTAACCGTAACCGGCGGAGCTTCGAAATCGCCGGCGTTCCGGGAAATTCTCGCGGATGTCTTTCAGGCTCGGATCGATCGGCTCGCAGTGGCCGATTCCGCCGCGCTCGGAGCGGCGATGCGGGCTGCGGAAGCGGTCGGCGGCGAAAGCTTCAGCCGTCTCGGCGAACTTTTCTGCCGCCCGGTGGAAAGCACTGAGCCCGATCCGCGCGCTGACTACCGCGACGAACTCAGACGCTACACCGAACTGGAAAACCGTCGCTGATCCCCGGTTGCCCCCCGGCCTCCGGACCGCGGGATCACTCCTTGAGCCCGGAGGCGATGGCGATGCCGCGCAGAGTGAAATCCGACGTGGCGGGTTCGAGAAGTTCGGGCAGCGCCGAACAGAAAAAAGCAGCGTCGCCGCCGGTCGCCAGAGATCGGATGCCGGGAAATTGTCTCGACAACACCGTCAGCAGTTCCCGGACCATCCCCACTGCGCCCAGATCAATTCCCAGTGCGAGAGCGGCCGCGGTGTTCTCTCCCGCCGCCGCGGGCGGCCGGGTTGCGGGGGGAAGTTCCGGCAGCTGAGCGGTTCCGACGTGCAGCGCCCGCCGAAACATTCCCCGGCCGGGAGAAATTGCTCCGCCCCGGAAAACTCCCTCGGCATCAACAATCTCAATCGTAATTGCGGTTCCGCAGTCGAGCACCAGACCGGGCAAAATTCCCGAAGTTGCCAACGCCACTGCGTTGGCAACCCGGTCCGCGCCGAGCGTGGAGGTGTCCACCCGGGTAAAATCCACCCCGCCGGCTGCTGTCGCAGCCGAAATGAAACGAATATCGATCCCGGTCAACCGCTTCGCCGCCGCCGGCACCACCGAAGCGGCCGCGCATGGTTCATCCGGAATCAACCACCGCCGCACCTTTTCCGTTGAAAGCACGGCGGTATCGATGGTTTCGATCATCTCAACCACACCGTTGCGCCAGCGGGCAATACGGGTATGGGTATTTCCAATGTCCAGAAGCAACATGAAACCTGTTTTCCCCTCTCCGGTTCGGAAAAGTGATTGGCCGACGACGATCCTGTGGCGTCGTTTTCCCACCGGTTGATAAAAAAAATTCCGTCCCGGAAACGTTTCCGGGACGGAACTGCGATCGAAGTACTAACCGGAAAGCTGTTCGATAATCTTGGTCAGCGGCAGGAAGAGCGCGATAACGATCGTACCGACGATACCGGCCAGCAGCACGATCATCAACGGTTCGATCATCGATGTCAGGGCGCTCACCGCGTTATCCACCTCTTCCTCGTAGGTGTCGGCGATCTTATCGAGCATTTCCGGCAATTTACCGGTCTCCTCTCCCACCTCGACCATACTGATCACCATCGCGGGGAAGATTTCCGTTTCGCCGAGCGGTTTGCCGATACCTTCGCCCTCCTTGACCGCATCGTGCACTTTTTGAAGCGCCGAAGCGACAACTTCGTTACCGCTGGTCTCCTTGACGATGTTAAGAGCACTGAGCACCGGCACACCGGAACTCATCAGCGTTCCGAGCGTCCGGCTGAAACGGGAAATCGCCGTCTTGGCGATAATCGGTCCAAAGAGCGGCATATTGTACTTGACCCAGTCCATACCCCATTTTCCGGCGGGAAATTTCACGATCACTTTGAAAAAAACTATTACCGCGAAAATTCCGCCCACATAGTAATACCAGTGCGAAACCAGGGTGTTGCTGATCCCGATCACGAAAAGAGTAATATCCGGCAGCGGAGCTCCTTCGAGCAGGTCATCGAAAATTTTCTGGAAGTTCGGCACGATGAAGATCATCAGACCGATCAGAGCCAGCAACGCGATGGTAAGCACCACAATCGGGTAGATCATCGCCGATTTAACCTTCCCGGAGATACGGGCGGCCTTTTCCATGAAGCTGGCCAGACGATCGAGCACCACCTCCATCGCACCCGAAGCCTCGCCGGCGCGCACCATGTTGAGGTAAAGTTTGTCAAAGGATTTGGGGTTCTGAGCCAGAGCCTCGGCAAAAGTGGCGCCGCCCTCGACGGTTTCGGCGGTACGACCGAGAATGATTTTCACCGCCGGGTTTTTCGCCTGCCGTTCCAGCGTGTGCAGCGAGCGGATCAGCGGCAGACCGGCGCCGAGCAGAATCGCCAGCTGCCGGGTTACCACGGTCAGCTCCTTGCGCTTGATGACCACCGGACCGAGCGTCATATTGAAGGCGCTGGTCTTGGAACCGCCGGAACTCTTCTTTACCGCCTTTTTAATGTTCACAGCGAGACGGATCGAAGTCGGGAACATCCCCTTGGCCCGGATCTCTGCCGCCGCCGCTTCTTCATTGGCGGCATTGATCTTGCCTTTCTGCTCCTTCCCCTTGCGATCCATCGCGACATAATTATATTGGGGCATGATTCCAATTCCTTCCTGCTGCGTTGACCGTCGAATCAATACCGCTTATCATGCAATACTCCCCCGGCTTCTCCCGGAACGATGTAAAAAGCGGACATATTTTTATTTCTGAATAATACAATAACGCGCTTTCCCAAATTTTTCAAGCTGTAGCGACGGTAATGTTTCCGACTTGCCCTGTTTTTCCCTATGAAGAGAACGGCAACGAACTGTTATCTGTGGCGCTCGATCGCCGGAGTTCAGCGCCTCAACAGGAAAAATTCCGTTTTTTTTGAAAAAAAATTTGAAAATTCCGAAACAATAAATACATTATCCGCTGGTACAGTAAATCAGGTGCCCGGCTGTGGACACCCGTCAACAAGGAGGATGAAAAATGGCCACCCTGTGTCCTTATTGCAATATCGAGGTCAGTGAAAGTCTGATCGAAGCGGAAGACGGTTGCTGCCCGGAATGCGGTGCGGTGATCAGTGCGACAAGTTCATTTCTCGGCGACGACGAAAAGGATTTCGACTCGGAGTACAGCGAAGGTGACGAGGACATCTTTGATGAACTCGATCAGGATGACGAGTTTGAGCATGATGAATTTGACGATGATCTCTTCGACGACGAATTCGATGATGAGTTCGACGAGGAGGGAGAATTTGATGTCGATGACGAAGAGGAGGATGAGGAGGATTTC
>CAKUKT010000308.1 GCA_934663655.1 uncultured Victivallaceae bacterium | reverse complement strand
CCCCCGGGATAAGGGGAGGGGGCGGCCGGAGAGTTTCCGGGAGTTGCCGGCGAAGTCGGGATGACTTCATTTACGATTGCCACCGGCTGGTGCCAGCGAGAGACGGTCGCTTCGGTGGCGTAGAGCCGATAGGATATTCGCATCCAACCGAGGAAATCTTCCTGATAGTGTTCCGGCTCGAAGCCGTAGGGAAACCATCCCGGCGGATTGTGACCACTGTAGCCGTTGACGGTGCGGAGACCGAGTTCCTGGGCGACACGCATGGCTGCCAGCTGTCTGGAGATATCCGGGGTGGCGGGGAGGTAGAGGAAGGCTGAACCCGGCTCCAGTTGTTCAAGCTGTTTGCGCAGGGAAACCGCGGAACTCAGATATTCGGACGGAACGACCCGGGCGGAAGGCGCTGGAGTCGTCGTGTCGGCGAACAGCAGCAGAATAAACGCGCCCAGCGGCAGAATATTTTTTTCGAAACGGGTGACGAAAGCGGCAACCGCAAGTGAGATCGGCAGCAGCAGCACCAATATCACCCGGCTCATGGAGCGCAGGCTGTTCATGCCGGGGAGATGTTCGGCACACCAGGTGCTGAGGCCGAATGGCCCGATTGCAATGCAGAAAATCAGCATTGCGGCCGTCGCGGCTGTAACGGCGATGTATTCGTGATGGCTCTTCTTGTTGATGGACAACGCAACGACGACGGCGACCAGTGCCGCCACGCCAGGGAAAAGCGCATGTTCAGCGCTCATTTCCCGTAACGGATTTATTGTCCACAACCAGTGATATAGGGGTGAATCCGGGTTCGGCAGCAGAAAACTCAGCGGTTGTGGCGGTGAAAATACCATAATACTGAATGGACGGGTTTGGTCGAGCAGCTGCCAGACCTGACGATAGGGTTGCAACAATCGGAAAATAAACACTGCCGCAACCGCAAGCGCCGCCAGTCTGGCGATGAAATCGCCGTAATATCGTCCGTAGCACAAGCGCCGCCACGACTGTTTTTTCCCCTCCATGACGATTCGGGTTGCGAGGTAAAGCAACAGCAGCATTGTAAACATCGCGCCGAGATAGATGGAACAGGCGAACTGCCAGAGTATAAAAAAAATGAAGCCGATGAAGGCGGAAGTTTCATAAGAATCCCAGAAGCGTTTGAGGAAATATGCCGCGATTATTCCTGCAAAACGCGGTAACAGCTGGATGTGTCCGAACTGGGCAGTCACCGGCAGCGCAAAGGTGAAGACATAGGCTCCCGCGGCGGCGGCGACGGCGGGAAATCCCCAGCGTCGCATTACCCAGACACAGCAGCTGAAGTTCAATATAAGCTGGGAGATGATCCAGGCCCCGACGGCGGGAAAAAGCGGCATGAAGGAGCGCAGCAGAACAAAAATCGGCAGATTTCCGAGATGGGAATCGGAATAAGCCAGCGCATTGGGAGCAGGATGGAAAAACGGGGCATCCCAGAACGAGGGTTGAAGTCCGCCCAGCCATTGATATCCGTGTTCGAGGATGATGCTGTTGAAGATCGTGTCTTCGGAACCGGGCAGCATGGTGAAATTCCACCCGAAAGCCGGAAGAACCGCCAGAATGAATCCGGCGGCAAAAAAGAGCGTGTAAATCAAACTCTCCCGCAGCGGAGGCGGAGAAATTCGGAATGACAAGCGCAGCCTCCCGATGTTGAATCAGCAGCAGTTCTGCTCGATAATATACCCCGGCCGGAAGGGATTTTCAACCTGGCCGGGGCAGGAGCCGGAAATCCACGCCTCAGCGGCGTGCGTCAACTCTGGCTTTGAGATCGGAGAAGTCTGTGTGCGCCAACAGGCCCGGCACAATCATCGATTGCGGCAGCGGACAGCGTGCTGAACGCGCGTAATCGGCCAGATCCGGCAATGGTTCGTCAAATTCGAGCGTCGGCCGCCGGGGGGAGAGGAAGGCTGCCAGCAGTGCCGGTACCCGGCCGATCCCGGCGGCGGAGAGTTTCAGTTCGGTGACCCCGGAAGCAAAGAGCAGTTCGATGGCGGAGAGCACGTCGCGTACCCGTCCGCCGAGATAGGAACGGCTGATCAGCAGTCCGAGCGAAGCGTAATGGTAATCGGCGAGGTAAGCCCGAAAGAAGTTATTATCGTACTGGTCGCATCCGGCGGGGGTGCTTTCGCCGACGCCCCGGTAATCGAGTGCGAAAAGTCCTGACCCGTCGGCGGGAACTTTGCGCAGTTCGAGTTCGGAAGCGCTGTCCAGGTGGGGTAAATGGAGTTCGGCCCGGGAATAACGGGGAATATAGAAGTGTTCGGTGTGATCGAGCAGAAACATCGTGATGGAAAGTCCCGGTTCCGTTTCGAGCGCATAGCGGGAAGAGCAGCGCTGCGGTCGGGTTTTCATCGGCAGGTGGCGGAGCTGGCGATAGTCGGGAACTCCAACTTCAGCGGTTCCGAGATCGAGGGCCGAACGCAGGAAAGAGGCCAGTTCGGCATCCGACTCCCGCCGCCGGGCGGATACGGTGGCCGAAACAATTTCGTCGATGAATTTATTGACCGATTTCCCGCCGGGAACGCGCAGCACTGAGCCGCCGGGAGTGGAACGGATCTCTTCCTCCGACAGTGGTGAGGCCGCCGCGGGTTCATCTGCGTTTGCCGGGAGGCCGAGGTGCCGGATAAAGAAACCGTAGAGGGCCTCCCGCTGCGCCTGGGTCAGCGAATGGATGGTGTTGTCGGAAAAGTGAACGAGATTTTTCGGTTTGCCGAGCAGCTTGTAAATGCGTCCAACCTCAGCAACGGTTTCGCAGGTGCCGCGGTAGTCAAATATATCGTCACGCTGGCTGAGCACAATGCAGGGGCGCGGGGCGGCGGCGATCAGCAGATCGGCCATTTCGCCGCCGTCAACCGCGGCGCCGGGCGGAATTTGTTCGGCATCGACGGGAAGTTCATTTTCGACATTGCGCCGCCAGCTGGTGATGTAGCAGCTGGAGGCGGCGGCGGCGAAACGTTCATCGAGGGCGCTCAGAATCGCCGTCATGGTGCCGCCGCCGGAATTGCCGGCGACGCCGACGCGTTCGGGATCGACATCGGGCAGCGAGAGCAGCAGATCGAACATTTTCAGTCCGTCGAACACCCGAAATTCTCCAAAGTGGTGTCCGCATGCCAGCAGTTTGCGGTTGAAGATATTGTGTTCCTCGCAGCAGTTGAGTCCATCGCGGTCGACGGCGAAGTCCTCCTGTTCGCGGCGCGGCATCGGGATTGGATCCGGTTCCTCCAGGCCGGGAACAAACTGACGACGTTCTCCTTGACTGATCGGATCGAAAGTGAGAACCGTGCACCCCTTGATTGCGAGAGACTGGCAGGCTCGTTGATAATTCTGATAGTGGCGTCCGTCCGTCGAGTGGCCGCAGAGGAAGAGCACTCCGGGACGGCGGGTA
>CAKUKT010000307.1 GCA_934663655.1 uncultured Victivallaceae bacterium | reverse complement strand
CTTCAGTTCCGATTTTCTGCCCGTGGTGGAAGAGGCCGCCGCGGCAGGAATCACCCATTTCGAGGCCGGCGGCGGCGCGCTGTTTCAGGCCGCTTATTTCTACAGCAACGAGGATGCGTTCCGCGTGATGGATGATTTCCGCCGCATTGTCGGAAACAGCGCCACCCTCCAGACCCTCGCCCGCGGCATCAACGTGGTCGGGCTCGACAGCCAGCCGCGCGACATCATCAAGCTGCACGCTCAGCTGATGAAAAAACACGGCATCACCACAATCCGCAATTTCGACGCTCTGAACGACGTGAACAACCTCCTCTACAGCGGGACCTGCATTGCGGAAGCGGGCCTGAAGCACGAAATCACCGTCACCATGATGGAACTGCCCCCGGGGTGTGTCGGCCATACCGTGGAGTTTTATGAATCCATTCTGCGCCGGATTCTCGACTCCGGCATTCCCTACGATTCTGTCTGCTTCAAGGACGCCTCGGGAACCTCCACCCCCCACAAGGTCTACGAAACCATCCGAATGGCGCGGCACCTGCTCGGGGACCATGCGCGGATCGTCTTCCACTCTCACGAGACCGCCGGCTGCAGCGTTCTGGCCTACCATGCGGCGCTCGAAGGCGGAGCTGATCAGCTGGACCTCTCCATCGCCCCTCTCTCCGGCGGCACCTGCCAGCCGGATATCCTGACCATGTGGCACGCCCTGCGCGACACGCAGTACGATCTGGATATCGATGTGAAGAAGATCATCAAGCTCGAAGAGAGTCTCAAACGGGCCATGAAGGACTATTTCATGCCGCCGGAGGCGACGCAGGTCAACCCGCTGATTCCGTTTTTCCCGATGCCGGGCGGCGCCTTGACCGCGAACACCCAGATGTTGCGGGACAACGGTCTCATGGAGAAATATCCGGAGGTCATCGCCGCCATGGGCGAGGCGGTGGCCCGGGGCGGCTTCGGCACCTCGGTCACGCCGGTGAGTCAGTTCTACTTCCAGCAGGCGTTCAACAACGTGATGTTCGGCCCCTGGAAGAAGATCGCCGAAGGGTACGGCAAGATGGTACTGGGCTATTTCGGCCGCACGCCGGCGGAACCGGATACGGAAATCGTCCGGATCGCCTCCGAGCAGCTCAAGCTGGAGCCGACCACCCGCAGTCCGCTGGACATCAACGACGAAAATCCGGCCAAGGGGCGCAAGGCCGCGATCGCCATGCTGAATGCGAACCAACTGCCGATTACCGACGAAAACATCTTCATCGCCGCAAGTTGCAGCGAAAAGGGAATCCGCTTCCTGAAGGGCGAAGGTACCATCGGCGTGCGCAAAATCGATCGGAAACAGAAGCAGGAATCCCCCGCCGCCCCCGCCGCCGCCCCGAAACCGGATGCGGTCACCATCACCCTGAACGGCAAGAGCTATGCGGTGAAAATCTCCGGCAACTCCGCGTCGGTCAACGGCAGGCAGTATGATTTCGCGCTGGCGGAGGGCATTGTCGAGGAACAGCCGGTCCGTCAGGCCGCGATGGGGACATCGGGAGAGAGGTTCACCGAGGTCCACTCCACGCTGCCGGGTGCGGTGGTCCGCATTCTGGTCAAACCGGGCGAGAGCGTCCAGGCCGGCCAGCTTCTGATGGTGCTCGAAGCAATGAAGATGGAAAACCCGATCAACGCTCCGGAAGCGGGCGTGCTGGCGAAGCTGGAGGTCGCGGAAGGACAGCAGGTGCAGTCCGGCGCGCTCCTCGCCGTGATCAAGGGCTGACGGGAGGTGAGTCATGAATAGCTTTCTCGATCTTTTTCAGGGATTCGCCGTCATGGCCGCCTCGGATCCGGTGGTAATCGCCGTCCGGATCACGCTGGTTCTCCTCGGCTTCGCCCTGGTCTGGCTGGGGCGCAAAGGCATTCTGGAACCGCTGCTGATGATCCCCATGGGGCTGGGCATGGCGACGATCAACGTCTCCTCGATGTTCTTTGACCCGATCAACATGGCGAACAAGAC
Source organism: uncultured Victivallaceae bacterium (assembly GCA_934663655.1). Taxonomy (GTDB): domain Bacteria; phylum Verrucomicrobiota; class Lentisphaeria; order Victivallales; family Victivallaceae; genus UBA1784. The sequence goes on along the minus strand of CAKUKT010000307.1, from coordinate 1,434 downwards.
GCCGGTGGATGAAACCGCCGTGAACAACCTCTTCCTCGACTCCACGATCAGCAACAACGACCATCTGATGACGCTGATGCAGATCGACTGGCTGCAGCCGGTCTACACGCTGACCTTCAGCAACGGGCTCATCGCCTGTCTGATCTTCATCGGCATCGGCTCGCTCCTGGACGTCGGCTTCGTAATGAAGCGGCCGTATGTGTCGGCCATCATCGCGCTGTTTGCGGAGCTGGGGACGCTGCTGGTTCTGCCGTTGGCAAGTCTGTTCGGGTACGACCTCAAGGACGCGGCCTCGATCGCACTGGTCGGCGGCGCGGACGGGCCGATGGTGCTCTTCGCCTCGCTGAAGCTGTCGCCTCATCTCTTTGTGCCGATCACCGTGGTCGCCTACATGTACCTCGGGCTGGCCTACGGCGGATTTCCCTATCTGGTCAAGCTTCTGGTTCCGAAGAAGCTGCAGGCCATCGAGATGCCGCCGGACGATCCGAAACTGAAGATCACCAGCGGGCAGAAGCTGACCTTCGCGGTCGTCGCATGCGTGCTGCTCTCCTTTCTGTTTCCGGTGGCGTCTCCGCTCTTCTTCTCGCTGTTTCTCGGAATTGCGATTCGGGAATCCGGGCTGGAAAAATTCCAGCATCTCGTCAGTGAAATCGTTTTGTATGGTTCGACTCTGACGCTGGGACTCCTGCTGGGTGTGCTTTGTGAAGCGAAGACGATCATGGATCCCAAGGTACTGCCGCTGCTGATCTTCGGCATGGCGGCGCTGGCGCTCTCCGGAGTCGGCGGAATCCTGGGCGGCTATTTCATGTACTTCGTCACCCGCGGGAAGTTCAACCCGGTCATCGGCATTGCGGGAGTCAGCTGCGTGCCCTCCACCGCGAAAGTCGCGCAGAAGTGCGTCACCCGGGCGAACCCGAATGCGATCATCATGCACTACGCGCTGGGGGCGAATATCTTCGGCGTGATTACAACCGCGATCATCGCGGCCATCTACATCAGTCTGCTGCAGAATTCATGAGGAGGTGTTCACTATGGAACAAGCATGGATTATTATGGGGGAAACCTATCTTCTGGCGATTGTGATTTCGCTCTTCGTAGCGTTTTTGATTCACATGATGACGCTGCTCATCCGCCGGTTCGGCACGGCGGCGAAGCCGTTGCCGGTCTCGGCGGAGCAGGTCGAAATATCGGCACAGCCGGATGATCCGGATGAACTTGCCGCACTCGCCATCGCGATCGCGGCGATGCGGAAGGAGTGCGGCAACCCGCAAAACACTCCGCGCTGATCTACAAATCCTGACCGACTTTCGACGTACTGGGAGTCGGTCGGGCGTGTTTTCAGACTGTCAAAATCGAAATGGTAGTGTCCGCAATTTTGCGCACATTTGTTTCTGAATGATTACAGATAACAAACGTGATTTGTCGCAGTTACCT
>CAKUKT010000306.1 GCA_934663655.1 uncultured Victivallaceae bacterium | reverse complement strand
CGTCGGAATCACTCCTGCCGGAGCCGTGTCCCCGAAACAATCGCAACATACGGCATGTTTGAGGGGCAATTCTTCGGCGGAGAGGTTGAGGATCAGCACCTCTCCGGAGGCTGCCGCAAGCGCCTGATCAAGCGCCCGGGCGTTGTTGATGATGATAATGGTTTTTTCCGCGGTGACCGCGGCGGCGAAATCCACCTCGGCGAGCGACAAGCCGATTTTCCAGCGCGCCGCCTGGAACACCGGGAGATTTTCCCGGTAGAGTGCCAGGTGATAGGAGACGATTTTCTTCTCGCTCTCCGAAAGTTCGTCGATGTCGATCGAAACCATCGGTACCCCGGCGAACATCGCGATCATGTGGCGGGCGATGTTGACCGGCAGTTCATCTTCCGCCCAGTAGGCGGGGTCGGCGTGAACCGGCACGCCGTCACCGATGGAGAGCCGGATCTGGCAGCAGCGCTTGAAGTTGATCAGGTAATCGAATGGACAGTCCACCGCCCGGAACTGGGTTCCGAGAGCGACCATCTGCGGCGTGGCGTAGTTCTGCCGGAACTCGATCATCGCTTCGGGATTCGCAGCCCGGATCCGTCTGGAGAGTTCGGTTACAAACCTCATGATATTGTGACCGCGCGGCGCATCGCTGCGCCGGGTCGGTTCATCGAGAAAATCGACCTTGAGGCCGTCCAGCCCGTACTCTTTCATCAGAAATTCGAGCTTGTCGAGCATTTCACCGGAACTCTCCGGATCGGCGGTGTCGAGCAGACGATAACCATTGAATTCATCCGGAAGCAGCCGATCGCGATACCGGGCATAGAAATCGCTGTCAATGCCGACCATGAAGGGCGCTACCCACAACCTGTATTTGATTCCGCAGGCCTGGACGCGTTTGACGTGTGCGGCGAAATCCGGGAGTTTGGCGGTGGAAACCTGCCAGTCGCCGAGCGGAGCATACCAGTTGACTTCGCTCGGGGAGGCGCGTTTCCAGCGGTCATAGCACCAGCCGTCGTCAAGGATGAAAGTTCCGAACCCGAGTTCGGCCGCCGCCTTTGCCGCCTTTTCTACCCAGGTGGAATCAAAAGCGGCATGTACAACATACCAGCTGCAGAAGACCGGTTGCCAGGCCGCTTCCGGGAAAACCGGTTTCGGAAGATCGAGCGAATTACGCCAGTCGGCGACGCAGCGCTGCCAGGATCCGGCGCGGAAATCGGCTGTGACCGTAAATGGTTCGAGCGGTTCTCCGTCATAGACCGTGAATACGATATCATAACTGCGTTGTTTCTGGTTCATTTTTGCGGAACAGCGGACATTGCGAACCAGTTCCGACAACCCGACCGAGGCGCGGTTTTCCCCTTTGAGATTGAAAAAGGCGAAGTAGGGAAAGTCTTCCGTCGCCGAACTCACAAATTCGATATTCAGCTTCAACGAACCCGCCGGAAGCGACAACCCCCGAGTGCCGCACCAGTAACTCTGGATATCGCGGATCGGCACCGAAAGCATGACCCTGGCTTCACGGCAACCGGTCACCGGGGTGATCTTCACCTGGTTGAGTTCTCCAGCGGCAAGCTCCCCGCTCCCGGAGGGAACGCCGTCAAAATCCCATTTTATCGTCATTAGAAAATTTCTCCTGTATATGGAACCGCCGGAGTTGAATGTTTCGCTCCGGCGGTCAAATCATCATGCTCCGGTATCGCGTCCGCAGCACTTCTTGTATTTTTTGCCGCTGCCGCAGGGACAGAGTTCATTGCGACCGACCTTCGGCACTTCCCGGCGGAAAGAGATCTGCGGCGCCGGCTTTCCCTCCGGTTCCTCACTGGAGGGCGGCGGTTGTCCTCCGGCGGCAGCGGGGATCACGCCGCCGTCGAATTGTCCCAGCGTCTGATGGATAAATTCCTGCGGCATCGCCGCCAGCAGTTCCTCGATGGTGGCCAGGCGGGTGACGGTGACCCGGAAGAGGTTGTTGGCCACGTCGCGGTACACCTGATCCATCATCGATTTGAACACGGAAAAGGCCTCGTGTTTGTACTCCACCAGAGGATCCTTCTGCGCATACACCCGCAACGAAATACTCGAACGCAGATTGTCCATCGCGTAAAGGTGTTCCTGCCACAACCGGTCAATTGCTTCAAGCACCGTGTGGCGCTGCAGATATTTGAGCTCCTCCTCAGGAAGCGAGGCGTTGCGATCGCGGTAGGCGTTTTCGATCCGGTTGATGATCTGAAGTTCCAGCGCGCGCGGATCGGTGAGGCGGCCGTGATTGAATCCGGCCGTCAGTTCCTCGCGTTTGAATTCGAGCGGGAAGGTGAGGTTCAGAAACGCCAGCAGACGATCGAAGTCGAAGCCGTCATCATGGGATTTTTCCCGGTCGTGCTGTCCGGAAACCGGCTGCGCCGCCGCCGTCACCTCATTTTCGATCACTTGATCGATAATCGAGAAGAGGACATCATGAGGATTGTCCGAGAGCAGCGCATCCTTGCGGAGCGCGTAAATGATTTCGCGCTGCTTATTCATCACGTCGTCGAAGTCAAGCGTACGTTTGCGGATCGCGAAGTGATGCTGTTCGACGCGGCGCTGGGCGGTTTCGATCGATTTATTCAGCCAGGGATGCTGGAGTTCGTCGCCCTCCTCGAGACCGAAACGTTCGAAGATTTTGACAATCCGGTCGGAACCGAAAAGCCGCATCAGATTGTCCTCCAGCGATACGTAGAACTTCGACGAACCGGGATCTCCCTGACGCGAACAACGACCACGCAGCTGCCGGTCGATGCGCCGGGAATCGTGACGCGAACTGCCGATGACATGAAGCCCGCCGAGTTCTGCCACCCCGGGAGCAAGTTTGATGTCGGTGCCACGTCCGGCCATATTGGTTGCCACCGTTACCGCTCCCGGCTGTCCGGCCCGGGCAACGATCTCCGCTTCGTGCTGGTGGTTTTTGGCGTTCAGCACGTTGTGGGGGATGTTGCGCATTTTGAGCATTCGTGATAAAATTTCCGAATCCTCAACCGAAATTGTTCCGAGAAGCACCGGCTGTTTTCGGGCATGGCGTTCTGCGACGTCTTCGAGGATCGCGTTGAATTTTTCCCGTTTGGTTTTGAAGATCGAGTCGTTCTCATCCTTACGGATGCAGGGCCGGTTGGTCGGCACGACGATGACATCGAGTTTGTAGATCTGGTGAAATTCCGTCGCCTCGGTTTCCGCCGTACCGGTCATGCCGGCGAGTTTTTCATAAAGGCGGAAGTAGTTCTGGATGGTGATGGTGGCCATCGTCTGGGTTTCCTGCTCGATCGGCACATTCTCCTTGGCTTCGAGCGCCTGATGAAGTCCGTCGGAGAAGCGCCGTCCCGGCATCAGCCGTCCGGTGTGTTCGTCGACGATCATCACCTTGCGGTCCTGGACGACGTAATTGACATCTTTTTCAAACAGGCAGTAGGCCTTGAGCAGCTG
>CAKUKT010000305.1 GCA_934663655.1 uncultured Victivallaceae bacterium | reverse complement strand
CCAACCTGCAGGGACGCGCGATCAGCGACGAGGACGCCACCCCGAAGGGATTTGACGGTATCCGCCGGGTGGCGCTCGGTGAACTCACGTTTGAGTTCAAAAACTGCGCTCAGCGTTGCTGCCGCATCCATGGCCTGCAGGGATCGGCGGAAGCCATTGCCGAACTCAGAACCGGTGCCGAGACCTCATCTGAGCTCTGACGATCCGGAATTGCGCCCGGCGGCCGAAGCCGCCGGGCGAATCAGGGCAATCAGTTTTACAGCAACAGGAGAGCACCCGCAATGATCACGCTTGACGCGGTGGAAAATTATTTGGAAAATCACCTTTCGGCGTCGGCATTCGTCGCCGCCGACGAAACAACCCGCGCCGCCGCGCTTGCGATGGCCGATTGTGACATCGCCGCCGAACTCGGCGGAATTGAACTTGACGACCGTGATCGCTTCGCGGTCGCGGCGGTAGCTGAACAACTGCTTTACCTGCTCGAACGGCAGAACCGCGGCGACTTCAGCGATCCCGACGCCGTCGCCAGCGAACGCATCGATGGGGTCGGGAGCCGTACCTACCGCAGCGGCAGCGACCGCGGCATCGCGCCGCGCGCCCGTCGGCTGGTGGTGTTGCTGCGTTCGGGGGCGGCATCGCGCATCGGCCGCGGCTGAACAGGAGGATTTCAGTATGGTCAATGTCAACAAGTGCTTCGGCAACCCGGACAGCAAACGCTATTGCGCCAGGTGCCGCTATCTGAAATCGTGCCGCTATTACCGGACGACCGAACCCCGGATGGAATCCCATCTCGGGCTGGTCAACTACGGCGTGCTGGCCGAGTGGAACGAGGATGTCGCCGACTTCGACCATATTCCGGGGACGGAGGAGGAGCACGAATCCACGGAAATATCCGCCCGACTCGGGGAATTTTTCCGCTATCTTCTGGAACTCGACGATTACACGCTTTCACTGATCGCCGAACTGATCACTCCGGGGGATCCGGAACATCACCGGGAGACGATCGCCGCGCTGGCGCGACTGCGCAACACCTCGCGGCAGGCGTTGCATCGCAAGCTTCTGCATGTCATCAGCCGGCGTCCGGAACTGGCGGATTTTTTCCGGCTGGTACTGCGCAAAATCGTCCGCAGCCGCGGTGGAAAACGTTCTCCAGCCACGACATGAAGCTCGAACGGGGATTGTCCTTCGCGTCTCACTTAACCGGATAAAAGCACCTTTTTTCTCTTCAGAACCGAATTTTCATCATGAATTACACTCGGCTTCAACTTGAAGCGCTCCGGCTGGTTTCCGGCAGCGCCCGCAATATTCTGCTTTACGGCGGCAGCCGTTCCGGCAAGACCTTCGCGCTCTGCTGCGCACTGATCGTGCGTTCTCTGAAAGGGGCGGGGGGGCGGCACGCGGTGATCCGGCGCCGCTTCAACGGGGTGAGGACCGCGGTCGGCATGGATACGTTGCCGAAAGCGTTCCGGTTGCGCTTCCCGGAACTCAAGTATGAGTTCAACCGTACGGAATGCTGCTTCAAGCTGCCCAATGATTCGGAGATCTGGCTGGTCGGACTGGATGATGCGCAGCGGGCCGAGAAAATTCTCGGGCGGGAGTTTTCCACGCTCTACTTAAACGAGTGCAGCGAACTGGATGTCCAGAGCGTACAGACCGCGCTGACCCGACTCGCCCAGTCAACCCCGGGGATCGTCAACAAGGCGCTGTACGACTGCAATCCCCCGGGGCGCAACCACTGGAGTTACCGGCTTTTTATCGAAAAGATCCATCCCGGAGATCGGACGCCGCTCGCCGATCCCGATGATTATGCTGCCCTGCGGCTGAACCCCGACGACAATCGGGAAAACCTGCCCGAGGGCTATATCGAAAATACGCTGGCCGGACTTTCCGCGCGGCAGCGGGCGCGGTTCCTGCACGGTGAATGGCTCGACGACGCCGAGGGAGCGTTGTGGAAGCAGGAGGAACTGGAGCGCCATCGGGTGAGTTCCGCTCCGGAACTGCTGCGGATTGTGATCGGCGTCGATCCGGCGGTGAATGGTGGTGATTCCGGGGATTACACCGGCATTGTCGCTGCCGGAGTGGATGCCGGAGGGGATTTCTATGTGCTGGCCGACCGGACACGGCGGTGCGATCCGTTGAGCTGGTGCCGGGAGGTGGTGGCTCTGTATCGGGAACTGGAAGCCGACCGGGTGGTAGGGGAGGTCAACAACGGCGGGGATCTGATCGAGGGATTACTGCGGCAGGTGGATCCGCACATCAGTTTTCGGGAGGTGCGGGCAACCCGCGGCAAGGCGGTTCGGGCCGAACCGGTGGCGGCGCTGTACGAGAAGGGGAGGGTGCATCATGTCGGAATTTTTCCGGAACTGGAGGAGGAGATGACGAACTTCAACCCGCTGGTTTCCTCCCGAAGTCCTGACCGGATGGATGCGCTGGTCTGGGCGATCACCGAATTGATGCGCGACGGGAGGCGTTTCGTACTGGCGTAACTGAAACCGAACGCCGGGGCGGGGAGGGGGGAGGGACGGCGGACGCCGCGCTCCGGCGGAAATCGAACCGACGGAGGGCGGTACCGCTTCACGCGGATGCGGAGCGCAACAACGCTTCTCCGGCATTGTTCCGTGAGGAGACGTGTCCGGGAACCGATCCGGCGCACAACGCGGCGATCATGTCCACCGCCTGAGCCAGCGGGATTCGCGAAGTGTTGATCACCAGATCATAATTGGCCGGGTCATCCCATTTCCGACCGGTATACTGCCGGTAATGGAGGGAGCGTTCGTTGTTCACGCGGATGATTTCCCGTTCGACCTCCGCGGGGGGCAGCCCGGTGTAGCCGGCGACCCGTTCCCGGGCGAACTCCATTTCCGAACGGACGAAGATCCGGAGACAATCCGGGCGATCCTTCAGTACGAAATCGGCGCAGCGCCCGACGATCACACACGATTTACCGGCCGCGAGTGAACGGATGATCCGGCTTTCGGTCACGAAAATCGCGTCGGCCTCCGAGAGTTCCATCTCCGGCGAGACGCCGCCGCCGTTTTCGAAGATCATTTTCAATACTCCGGCACGCGAAAGACTCTGTTCCCGGCGTTCCACCCGGTTCGGAGTGGTGCCGAGTTCCCGGGCGGTTTCGTGGATGATGCTCTTGTCGTAGAAGGCAATATGAAGTTTTTCGGCAAGTTTTCCCCGAGTTCGCGTCCGCCGCTGCCGTATTGTCTGGAGACGGTGATCACCAGCGGGGACGCTGAAGTTTCTCCGACGGGCGCAGGGGATTCGGCGGCCGGACCGCGCAGCCAGTTTTCCAGCCAGGAGAAGTGGGGGTTGACCAGCCGGACGATGATGCCGACGTAGAACATCGAAAACAGAGTGCCGAATCCCACCATTTCCCAGCGCCATTTCCCCCAGAAGATGTAGCAGAGGGCAACCGCCACCACCACCAGCGCGGTGTCGAATAC
>CAKUKT010000304.1 GCA_934663655.1 uncultured Victivallaceae bacterium | reverse complement strand
GCGATATGCGGCCTCGCGGTTGCATGAGTTATGTAAAGGAGGTTGTCTCGAGATGCTGGAAACTCTTTACCAATGGATTCAGAACAGCTATCTGTTTATCGCCGTTTTCGGCACTTCTGTTTTTGTGATCCAGTTTATCCTCACTATGGTCGGTATTGCTTCTGACGTTCCGGGCGACGCCGATTTCACCGTTGAAACTCATGATGTCGCCGATATTCAGGGGATAAATTTCTTCTCGCTCAAGGCGATCTGCGGCTTTATCACCTTTTACGGCTGGGGCGGGGTATTTTTCGGTGACGGCTGGGGCGGCTTTGCGATTGCGCTGGTCTGCGGCGCGGTGATGATGGTGCTGATTGCGCTGGCGATTTCGCTGATGTTCAAGATGCAGCAGTCCGGCAACCTCACCGATGCTGATTACATCGGCCGCACCGGGACGGTGTACCTCGGGGTGCCCGGCAACCGGGCGCCCGGCGGTATGGTTCAGGTAGTTTTTTCCGACCGTACCCGGCAGGTGCATGCGCGCTCGGATGTCGCTCTGCCGACCGGCAGTACGGTGAAGATCACCGAAGCGCTCGGCGGGGGGGAGTTTCTCGTCGCTTCCGCCGACTGAAAACCGGTGGGCGCGAAGCACACGGCAGTTTAAAACATTTCAATTATCAGGAAGGAGAATAATTGATGAGTCTGTTGATTTTCGGGGTTATCGCCGCAGTGGTGCTGCTGCTGATCATCATCTCGTTGTCGGCATGGTACCACAAGTGCCCTTCGGACCGGATCATGATCATCTACGGCCGAACCGGCAGCAATCAGCCGGCGAAGTGCATTCACGGCGGCGCCAAGTTCGTAATTCCGCTGATCCAGGATTACGGGTACATTTCGTTGCGTCCGCTGCAGATTTCGGTTGACCTCAACAACGCGCTCTGCAAACAGAACATCCGGATCAGTGTGCCGTCGGTTTTCACCGTCGGCGTCAGTACCCGTCCGGAAATCATGGGCAACGCCGCTGAACGTCTTTTCGGTCAGAGTCCCGATTCGATCAGCGGTCTGGCGCGGGACATCATTTTCGGTCAGCTGCGTCTGGTCATCGCTTCGATGACGATTGAGGAGATCAACGCCGACCGGGAGACCTTCCTGCGTTCGGTTGAGGCCAACGTCACCAACGAACTTCAGAAAATCGGCCTCGACCTGCTCAACGTGAACATCACCGACATCACCGATGAATCCGGATATATCGACGCCATCGGACAGCGGGCCGCCGCCGGTGCGATCAACAGCGCCAAGATCGACGTGGCCGAAGAGACCCGGAAGGGAAGTACCGGTGCCGCCGAAGCGCAGAAATTTGAACGTATCGCCGTGTCTCAGGCCGACGCCGCCGCCGCGAGCGGTGAAGCCGAAGCCGATCGTGACCGCCGGGTAGCTGTCAAGCAGGCCGACGCCTCCGCTACCCAGGGCGAGAACCTCGCCGCGATCGATATCGCACAGTCCAATGCCGCCCGCGCCGAGGCCGAGGCGGACGCCTACCGGCGTGCCGAAGCCGCCCGGCAGATCGCCGCCGCGCAGATTGAGAAGGCGAAGTTCGAAGCCGAGACGGAAGCGCAGAAATCCCGCGCCGCCATGGAGATGGAACGGCAGCGCGCCGAAGTCATCGTGCCCGCGGAAATCGGCAAACAGCAGATCGAAATCGCCGCCGAAGCCGAGGCCGAGCGTTATCGGCGCGAAGCCCAGGGGCAGGCCGATGCGATTTTTGCGAAACTGGACGCCGAGGCGCGGGGTAATTTTGAGATTCTCAAGGCCAAGGGCGACGGTTATCGCCGGATTGTGGAATCCTGCGGCAACAATTCGGATGCGGCGGCGCAGCTGCTGCTGATTGAAAAACTTCAGGATCTCGTCGCTCTTCAGGCTGAAGCGATCAAGAACATCCGCATTGACAAGGTCACCGTCTGGGACGGCGGCAATGTCGGCCCGGACGGCAAGACCGCGACGGCGAATTTCCTGTCGGGAATGTTCCAGAGCCTGCCGCCGCTCCACGACGTCGCCGGAATGGCTGGTCTCGATCTGCCCGGATACCTGGGAAAACTTAAAACTCAAACTCCGCCGCCGCCGCCCGAAGATGTCAAAGATAAACAAGCTTGAACTTGATTTACCCGGTTCGCCAAGCGAAATTCAGGTTGGCGCGGGGTGCCGTCAGTTTGCCGCCGGGATTCCCGGCAGGCGGCTGGTAGTCATGGATTCGTGTGTTTCCCGGCTCTACGGGGCGGTGGCGCGCGAACTCTTTCCGGACGCGGAATATTTTGAATTTCCGGCTGGAGAGGCAGCGAAAAATCCCGCCACCGCCATTGAACTCTGCCGTTTCGCCGCGCAGAAAGGTTTTGACCGTCACGCGTCGTTTGTCGCCTTCGGTGGGGGAGTGACCGGTGATCTCACCGGGTTCGCGGCTGCGATTTACATGCGCGGCGTGAAGGTATTCCAGATCCCGACGACACTGCTGGCGATGGTGGATTCGAGTATCGGTGGCAAGACCGGGGTAGACATTCCGGAGGGCAAGAATCTGATCGGCGCGTTTCACCAGCCCCGGCAGGTTTTCATCGATCCGGAGTTTCTGCGGACGCTGCCGCCGGCGGAACTGCGTTCCGGACTGGCGGAGGTGGTCAAGAGCGCGATGATCCTCGATGCGGAACTCTTTGCGCGACTTGAGGAAGTGGGGACAGGGCTGGTAGATGATCCTGATTACGTTAAGGTTTATCCGGAGATCATCCTCCGGGTGTGCGCGCTCAAGGCGAAGATCGTCATCGAAGATGAACGCGAATCCGGTATTCGTGCTCTGCTCAATTACGGGCATACTTTCGGGCACGCGGTGGAGACGCTGGGAAACTTTTCGCTCCGGCACGGCCTGGCGGTTTCCATCGGCATGTCGGTGGCGGCGCGGCTTGCCGTTTCGCTCGGCCGCTTGCAGCCGGAGGAGGCGGCCCGTCAGCAGCGTCTGCTCGAAGCGCTCGGCATGCCGACGAAATGGCCGGAGGAGTTCGCTCCCGCGGACGCGCTCCAGGTGATGAAGCGGGACAAGAAGAACCGTGACGGCGCGATAACCGTGATTCTGCCGGTGCGGATCGGCCGGGCGGAAATCGTCACCGGCGTACCGGAAGCGGAATTGCTCGCGGCGATCGGTGCTGACCAATGATCGATCGTGAAGCATGCATTGTATTGAATTTGATTCCCGGCGTTGGGTTTGTGAAATACAGCGCACTGTCGCGGGAATTTGGTTCTCCTGCCGGGGTGTTCGGCAGGAGTTCCGGGGAACTGCGGCGGATCCCCGGCATCGGAGAACAGCTTGGAGAGCGCATCGCCTCGTTTGACTGGGAGGGCTCCCTGAACCGCGAAACCGAACTTGCCGAACGGGCCGGGGTTCGGATCATCACGCTCTTCGATGACGCCTATTCGGAAGTGCTTCGCCAACTGCC
>CAKUKT010000303.1 GCA_934663655.1 uncultured Victivallaceae bacterium | reverse complement strand
ATGGCCTACCAGATCCAGCTCGCCAGACTTGCCGACTCTTCCTCCTGGTATGAGGAGAGCAGCCACCGTCCGGGAAGTGCCGGGGTGATGCTGCCGGTGGATTTCTCAACAGTGGTGAGCATATACACGCCAAGTGGGGCCGGCGACGGTGTAGATACCGGCCCCAATAATACCAAGAGTGCGGGGACAGCCCTGCCGGTCACTTCACCTTACCGGAATCCTGCCAACACCTCTTATGAGGAGTGGTATCAGGATCTGGAAGATGAATCTGAAACTGGTTATGATGAGCTGCGGGTTCCCGGCTGGGTTTACGTTACCAACGGCGAGAACAATGCGGCTGATGTACGTCTGATCGGGCGTTTCGCCTACCGGATTTTGCCGCCGCTCTCCTCGACCCGGATCAACCTCGGGTATATGATCGGCACCGCTTCGACTGGGCTGCCGGAGGGACCGGAGCTGGAGAATAACTCCGGTACCATCTATGATTTTGCTGCTTTTTACGATATGAATGGTGGCGATCTGAGCGGGAGCACCTCGGCCACCAATATTCCGATTTTGAGTGATGCTGGTTCTATCTACTCTAATTTGCGCGATTCGCACGAAAAACATGAACTGGTCGGGACGATGGATCTCTTCTTCAACGCGGTGAGAGACGGAGGCAATCTGGTCTTTGACAACGATGAGAAGCGTAACTGGATGCAACGCTGGTTTGATGATGCGCTGATGCCGGCGGATATCGAAGCTTTCCGGGTCACGGATGACAGTGATGCGAATAACGCGAAACACTACTATTACCATCGTTTCCCGGTGACCCATGCTTATTTTGACGGCAGTGGCAGTGATTTCAAAAATGAATGGGACAAGGCGTTCGGAGATCTTGCCAACGCCACGGATCCGGAAGCCTCGATGGATAACCTGCTCAAGATGCCGCCGGCAGACGGTGGTTCACGTGAATCCGGACCGGCGAAGTTCACTTTTGACACCCTGGAAAAATTTGATGGGGCGGACGACGATGCGTTTTCTTATCGCCCCAATGAATATGGCGGGCTGCCCTTCTTCCATCTGATCGGAGATTCCGAGGGCAGTTTTGAATCGCTGACTTTGCTTCGTCGGCAGATTGCGGCCAACTTCCTCGACTACTGCGACAGCGACAGTGTGCCTACGAGCGATGTTGCTCCTGAAGAATGGAGTGTGACTGATGAGGTTAAGTTCCCTGAATATACCGGCAATGAGGATACGCCTTATATCAATGAAATTGCGATCGCTTTAACTCCGCATATCACTTTTGAGGCCGGTTCGGATGAGTTTGCCAGTCAGCCGGTCAAGTTGAAGTTCTCGGCGGAGAAGCCGGTGATTTTTGCCGAACTGGTCAAAATCTACCGCAAGATCGCCGGGAATATCGCTGATTATTCGGTTCAAGGAACGATCAGGACGCTGGAAGTCACTGCCAAGGTGAACACCACTGTAAAGGTCAATTATGAATACGAGCAGAATGACGGCGCCGGTAATATCACCTGGGTGGCGCAGGAGCTTGATTACGATGTCAGCGCCGGAGATTTGGGGACGATAACCCTTACGAAGACTGATCCATCTACTTTTGATATCAAATTCACCGGCGCAGTCGAGAAAGATGGTTACTGGGTGGCACACGGAGATCAGGAAAGCTGTTCCTTCGGCACCAGCGACATCCTTGATCTCTCGTCCGACTTGAAGAGCGAGATCACCACTGCAATCAGCGGCTTGACCGGGGCGACCGGAAGTTTCCGGGTGGTTTCCGCCTATGTGAACAGTGGAGTTGAATACAGTTCGCTTGATGTCAATCTGGAGCTGGGACCGCTGATGCTGACCAAGGAAAGTGACGGTGGGGTCGATTTTGTGCGGATGGACAGACTATCGACTCTCACTTGCAATGCTGCGGATTCTCCTTTCTATCCCGGGGGGGCCACCGCCGAAGCGCTCACTGATGCCGATACCGCCTCCGGGCAGAAGCTCAGCATGCCGTTCTTTATCGGCGGATTTGAAGCCAAGGATCCGCGGCAGAACCTTAATCCGGCGGATCCGGATGCTGAGGAAGCGAAGAATGACTGGCGGATTGCCCCGCAGATTGTATATCTTGACGGTGTCGCCGGTGTGGACAGTACCGGCGAGCGGATTATTTCCATGGATTTCGATGGTGATTACACCTATCCCAAGAGTGAGCTGCTCGGAACCGATGCGGCTGACACCGTTGAAAACCGGATAACCGATGGGGCGGTGAACCATCGGGTGACCGCAGGTACAGCCTCGGTTGACGACAGTATCGCCAACCCCTCCAAGGCGATCGGCTATGAGCAGCATGATGTGGAGACGGTGGATGATCCCGCGTGGCGTGGAGATACCGATGATCTACACCTTTCGACTGCCAATATCCGCAATGCGCCGATGCAGAGCTTCTGGGAACTCGGCGCGATTCATCGCGCGGTGCCGTGGCAGACGCTGAATCTGCAGGGCGCCGATTTGATCAGCGGCGAATCTTCCTGGGATAGCACGTTCTACAAGTTGCTGACCGAAGATCCTGAAGACGCCCTTTTTTCGTTTGCCACATCCGGGACCTCCTATAACGGCGGTGACGGTGCAATTCTGGACATGGTGAAGATCAGCGAAGCGGCGGTGAGTTACGGGATGATCGATCTCAACATGCTGCGCAGTAATTATCCGGGTAAAAATGTCGCCGGTTCCTCCTATGTGGATGAGCTGTTGCTGTCGCGGATTCTGATGTCGCTCGGGCGTTCGACGGCGGCGGCGGATGCCGAGGGCAACTTCGATCTTTACAGTGTGAAAGAGGCGACGACGACCGCGTTACTTTCCAACGCGGAGGTGAGCAGTATTCTCAGTCAGCTTAACGGGATTACTGATACGATCAACAGTCGTTCCGAGTTTATCGAGATCGTCCGGGCTGCGTTGGGAATCGCGTCGGATGGAACGTTGCCCGGCGCCAACAAGCGTGAGCAGGATGAACTCATCGGTAAAATTATGCCGCTGCTCAAGACGGAACCGGCGCTGGTGACCACCTTCGCGGTGGATGTGGTGGCGCAGACAATCCGCGATATCGGCGGAAATGCGCAGGTGAGCCGTACTAAGAATGATGGCGATCCGGCCAACGACAGCCCGAAAACCTGTACCTATGGGATATTTGACGTTGATTCCACTGATGAAGGGGTCTATTATGATGAGATCACCGGAGAAACGAAATTCCGGGCGATCTACGACTGCAATCCCTATACCGGCAAGATCAAGCTGCGTCAGATTATTCCATTGGAGGATTGACCGGAGGAGCGTTCAAAAAGGTGTCGGGTGGTTGGTTTTACCCGGCTGTTGGAAGGGGGGCGGCGGCCCCCCTTCTGCATTGAAGGGGCAGCGGCAATGGTCGCTGGCCCCCTTGGCATTGAGAAAAGGGGAGTGGCGGCAATAAGTCGAGCTGTTTACCCGCCATTGTGGAGTTG
>CAKUKT010000302.1 GCA_934663655.1 uncultured Victivallaceae bacterium | reverse complement strand
GTCCAGAATCGTCTCCGGCGCCACATCCTTGCCGAGATCGATCACTTCGAAATTGTGATTGCGCAGCAGCAGCGCCACAATATTTTTGCCGATATCGTGAATATCCCCCTGAACTGTCGCCAGCAGAAAGACCGGAGAAGCAGAATCAGTCACTGCCGAGGAATCCCGGAGACGGGCGAGTTCAGGTTCCAGCACGTTCATTGCGTGCCGCATGGCGTTGGCACTGCGCATCAGCTGCGGCAGGAAGAACTCCTTGCGTTCAAATTTGTCGCCGACCTCGGTCAAGGCCGGGATCAACACCTCGTTGACCAGCGCGCCGGGATTTGCACCGGCAGCCAGCAGTTCCTTTACCGTGGCCGTGGCGTTTTCGCGTTCACCGTCGATGATCGCGGCGCGCAGACGTTCCCGCGGGTCCGAAGCGGAAGCGGCGGCAGCAGTTGCGGCCCCGGGCTTGAAATCGGAAAAAGCGACAAGCAGATGCTCGAGTTCGCGATCCTTGCCGAGCAATGCGTCGGCGGCGATAACGGTTTCGCGGATTCCGGCGGCGGCGGGATTGGCGATTGCGGAATCGAGTCCCCGTCCGATGGCAAGTCCGAGGAAAGCGGCATTAACCGCCGGACGATTCGGAAGTCCGAAGCTGACATTGGACAACCCGCAAACCGTGGCCAGCCCGCGGCGCCGCGAACAATCATCGATGAAATCCAGCGCGGCAACGGCCGCATCCGGATCGGCGCTGACAGTCATCACCAGAGCATCCACAACGCAGTCGTGTTCAGAACCTCCGACGGCCCGCCACGCGTCCAGCAGTTTATCCAGGGCTTCGATACGCGCACCGGAGCTCTCCGGAATGCCGTCGTCGGAAAGCGGCAACAGAATCGGCATCGCACCGTATTTGACGGCAATGGGCAGGATTTTTTCGATTCTCTCGCGCTCGAGCGAAATCGAATTGAGCAGAGCGCGGCCGGGATAGACCCGCAGTGCCGCTTCCACCGCCTCGGGATTGGTGGAATCGATGCACAACGGCAGCCCGGGCAGGGTCATTGCCAGCTCCATAACCAGTTTCTTCAACAAGGCGGGCTCATCGATGCCGCCGAGGCCGCAATTGACATCGATCACCGAAGCGCCGGCCTCCAGCTGGGAATAGGCGAAATCGATTGCCATATCCACCCTGCCCTCGCGGAGTTCCTGCTGAAACGCTTTTTTCCCGGTCGGGTTGATGCGTTCGCCGATCAGGGTGAATGGAGTTCCGGCGGCGATACGCCGATATCCGGCCGGAGACGAGATCATGCCGGGGCAGCCGTTGCCGACGGGAAGCGGACGGCGTTCGCCGAGCGCGCGCCGGAGAGAGGCGATATGTTTCGGAGTGGTGCCGCAGCATCCTCCGAGCAGAGCGGCGCCGGCGTCGGCGAGTTCCGCGGCGGCGGGACCGAAAGGTTCCGCTTCGAGTTCGAAGCAGGTTTTGCCGTCGCGGAGACGCGGCAGTCCGGCATTGGGTTTGGCGACCAGCGGAATTGCGGCATATGGTTTGAGCATCCGGATGATCGCAGCCATTTCCCCGGGGCCGGTGGAACAGTTGCAGCCGAATGCGTCGGCGCCGAGTCCCTGAAGCGCGAGCAGTGCGGAGAGCGGGGAATTACCGGTGAGAGTACGTCCACCCGGTTCGAAGGTCATGGTGACGATGACGGGGAGTTCTGAGGAGAGTTCCCGGACGGCGATCAGGGCGGCGCGCGCTTCCTGAAGATCCATCATGGTTTCGATGACGAAACCATCGACGCCTCCGGAGATCAGCGCCTGGGCCTGAGTTTTAAAAATCCGTACACACTCCTCGAATTCGAGTTCTCCGCAGGGTTCGATGAGCTTGCCGGTGGGGGCGAGGTCGCCGAAAATAATTCCATCCGGGACCGCCTGACGGGAAAGAGCTGCGAGAGCGATATTGAGATCGACGACGCGATTTTCGAAACCGAATTCGGCCAGCTTGGCGGGATTGGCGCCGAAACTGGGAACATAGACGATATCCGAACCTGCGTCACGGTACGCCCGCTGAACGTTGATGATGGCGTCGGGGTGTTCAACGATCCATGCTTCGGGGCAAACGCCGGGAGGCATTCCCTGTTTGGCGAGCTCGGTACCGGTGGCTCCGTCGAGGATAACTATTTTATCGGCGGCGAGGCGCTTGAAATCATTTCTGTTCATGATATTCTCCTCGAAAAAAACTGGCTGTACAAAATGTCTTCATTCACATGATATAAAATAGCTCCGAAAGCGGCCGAAAACAATTGCGCCGGGCAGAATTGAGGCTGGAAAAGAGAAAAAAATGCTCAAATTTTCTTCAAATCCGGCTTGAAATCCGAGATTAGGCGGCTATATTATGGGATATGGTTGGTGGCTGAACGAACTTGCGTGCGGCGCGCGACCGGTGTTGATAAAAAGGTGCAAAGTTAAGGGTTGCATATTCAATGGTGAAGGTTTCCGAATTGCCTTGCCGATGTAATATTGCAGTTCTGATCAAAGATGCCGACGTGGCGGAATGGCAGACGCGCTAGGTTCAGGTCCTAGTTCCTTCACCGGAGTGGGGGTTCAACTCCCCCCGTCGGCACCACTTTCTCTTCAGTTTATAGTGAGAGGGGGTGGTAGTGAGAAGACTTTGCATTGCTGGATCCGTGGTTGGTATTGTGTCCGTCCCGGTTCCGGAAAAACTGCGGGTATGGCATAACGGCTGTGCACCAGCCTTCCAAGCTGGTAATACGGGTTCGACTCCCGTTACCCGCTCCAGACTTTGAAAGCAATTGGTGGGATTCCCGAGTGGCTAAAGGGGGCAGACTGTAAATCTGCTAGCATCGCTTTCGGTGGTTCGAATCCACCTCCCACCACCATTTGATAATCAAGGAGTTGCGACGAAATCGCCGCGACTCCTCTTTTTTTTGCCCGGTTTTCGCGTTTGAGCTCAAGCTTCTTTATGATTCTCAAAATAACCGGATATAAATTTTTGGTCTGCTGCAAGTCTGCTTCGCCTCAAAATACAAGGAAAACCGTTTCTCTCATCGTTACAAAAACCGGAATAACCGGATAAAAAACCGGAATAACCGGATAAAAAACATAAAAGAACGGCTTCCCCCCTTTGTTTTTTTATTCCTCTTTTCCGGCTTTCGGTGCCGGATTGAATCGCTCCGGGCAGCGTTTCACCTCCTGCGGCAATTCCGCTTGAAATACGATGTATGCGGTATCATCAGCCCCGAATTTCAGACGGGGGCAGCACGCAAGGCAAACCCGTTTCAGATTCTCCGGATTGTCCCCCGCCGCAACCTGTCCGCAGGCCATCCACTGCATCAGTTTTTTCATGTTCATTTACTTCCTGACTGGTTGTTCTCAATAAAATACCAAGGTTTTTATTTCGGCTTGATGGCGGGAACTCCGGACGTAAGACATATTGCAAACCACACGATTTCGCCAACTAACCCGGCGCGGAGTGAGCGCCGGGGGCGCGAATGGAGCG
>CAKUKT010000301.1 GCA_934663655.1 uncultured Victivallaceae bacterium | reverse complement strand
GTATAGAAGAAGCCGGGCCGCTTGAGATCGAAAAGGTCGGCAACGCTTTGAGCATCATCATATTTATAGGTAGTACTTTGGGTGATCGGTACGATTCTGGGATCGCCGTTGGCGGGTTCGAATCCGGCCTGTACGGCGATGGTTTCAATTTTCCACTCTTTGTTCATCGGAATATCCTCGTGTTTGCAAATCTGCGTCAACGGAGTCGGTAATATCCGTTCCCGGCATGGGCGGCGACATATTTCGGTGACGACTGACAAAAAACGACACTTATAATGTAACCCGCCGGGGCTTAAAATGCAATCAATCGGGGAGAAATGTTGCTGTTCCACGGGTAAAAAGTGAATAAAAGTAAAACCTCCGGGGTTGACAAGAGCCGAAGAAGTGCTATATTAGGGGAACGCGGTGCCAATGTAGCTCAGTCGGTAGAGCAATTCACTCGTAATGAATAGGTCATCGGTTCGATTCCGATCATTGGCTCCAGTTTTGATCCTGCAAGCCGGTGAATTTGCGTGGCCGGCTTTTTTCGTGTCCGAATTTCGTTCCCGGCCGCATCACCATTCCGTCCCACAGCCGTCTCACCTCAAAAAAAAATACCATAAAATGGTTCGATTGCAGCTGAATAAATGCGCTTGTTCGAATATTTGGAGAAACTGGTTCCGGGGTAAATTCCGGTTCTCCAGGTGTGAATTGCGAAGTTTTCAAACTCCGACGCAATCAGCCGCACCTGCCCCCAGTACACATTCCGCTCAATCGAACTTCTCCGTCGTCCAGTGGTTGATCCGGACCGGTTCCTCATTGTCGTTCAGAAGGTTGAACCAGCTCCGATTTTCCTTTCCGTCCTTGTCCCGGTAGTGCACGTTTACCGTATTGCCGTCAACGGTGACATCTTCGATGGTGATCTCTCTGCCGATCAGATAATTGGCGGAATTTACCCCGTTTTTCCAAATGCATAAGTTACTTTCCGTCCCCACTCCAAAACTGGACACCACGCCGTAGTTGGTCGGCTCAATGACTCCGATTTGGAAAGTATCTCCTTTCACCTCCGCCGTCCGGCACAACGGAATTTGCAACTGCCCGACCGTTTCAAACTTCGGCAGCTCTTCCCCGGTTCTATCCGCAGGCAGATCGATATCCAGTTCACCATGCGAAAGTCCGACCTGTCTGCCGTTGAACCGTACCGGCAACTCCCGCATGGCAATAAAAGTTTGACGAACCTTTTCCGGAACAGTCAACTCAAGAAAACGGTTTCTCATGCGATCGGCCGCCCTCCCAAGCTGAAGCATCCTCGCAATGGAACCATCCCCCATGGATTCAGCGTTACGTCCATCCACCCAGCGTTGCCAGCAGCCCTGCTCCCGGAGCAACCGGAGACGTTCCCGTTCAGAAAGCGTGGAAAGTTTATAGTCAAGCGCCTCAATCATCTTGTCTTCAGCACTGATCGCCATTTCCCCGGCAGCAGCCGTCAGTTCCAGCTGCGTTGACGCATTCGCAAATTCAGCCTCCGCCGCCCGATGGCCGGAACTTTCCCACTCCGGCGGCACAGGAGCGCACCCGGCACACAACAGCAATATCAATCCCGTCAGATTATTTTTCACTTCCTTACTCCGCTACTTTTCTGTTAAAACCATTTTCCCCCGTCATTTTTCGCCGCCACATTCGCCTTCCCCTCCCCTGCCCACCGTAAAAATTACGAACATGTTTTAAGATAGTATATGACGATCCGTTTTCCACCTCCGACCGGTGATTTTATTCTCCAATGCCGATCAGCCGGTTACGGGAAAATTGCGCCGGGACTTTTCCGGAAAACCAGCCGGAGGAGCGATGAAAAAAGTGGAGATTCACAATAAAAAAACCGGCTTGATACACGAAGCCGGTTTAAAAATCATAATGGTGGGCGTAATAGAACTCGAATCTATGACCTCCACGATGTCAACGTGGCGCTCTAACCAACTGAGCTATACGCCCGGGAAAACCACAGGAAAATCTTTCAATCCGTCCTGCATGTCTTCTAATATATCATGCATTTTGGCTTTTGCAACCGCTTTTACGCTCAAAATTGAATTTTTTTACAATAAAACTCCGGGGCGAAAGGATTTTTCTCACCTCGGTCAACGCCCCTGCCCCGGCCGGAGTGACCATCGCTGCGCCTCCCCGCTTAATCTGCAGCGAAGCGCGATGTCGCCGGTAACAAGCCGAAGTGACGACCATCGCTGCGCCGCCCCGTTTTATCGCGTCAGCAGAAAGTCGCTCCTTGTCAGCGAATATCCGCGAATCTGCGCCCGATCCCAGGCGTCGTCGACAATGTAACTGACGATATAAATTTCACCATCCGGAAATTCCACCCAGCCCGAGTAACCGAGGTCGGCAAACGGCGATCGGTCGAAATCAACCGGCAGAATCCGAACCGCCGCGCCCTCCCGGGAAGGCGCCAGCAGCGATTCGACATCACTGAGCGCGGCGAAGAAGTTCTGACAGCGGTTGCTGAGCCAACCTCCCCGTCCTCCCTGAAGAAAGCGGTAAGTTACCAATACCTTTCCGTCGGCGAGCAGCCCCCCGGTTGGACGATGACAGCCGGGAAGCGGAAATTCGCACAGCGGTTCCCAGGTTTCACCGTTGTCCCGGGAAATGGTTTTCATGCAATCAAGTCCGCGGCCGGAATTTTCCCGCAACAACGCCGCCACCGTCCCCTTCCCCAGCGGAATCAACGAAACTTCGCACAGATTTAAAACCGGCGACGAAGCCAGCTTGACCGCCGGGCTCCAGTTTCGGCCCTGATCATCAGAGAAATGGAGAAACTGCGCCAGCAGACCGTTTTCACGGTGATGAGCGGAAATCAGCCAGCGACCGTTGTCAAGTTCGGTCAAACGTTCCGGCACGATACCGTCAAGCGGGGTAACTGCCGGCTCCGACCAGGAGTGGCCTTCATCCGCGGAGAAATAGATCAATACTTCGCTTCCTCCGGGAGTATCCTCTCTCCCATCGCGTCGGATCCGGTCGACAATCACCGCCAGTCGGCCGTCGGCAAGGCGGGAAATCCGGGCGCAGTTGTAATAATACGGCAGTCCCAGCGTTCCCTCGGTCAGCGGTAGTTTCCGGCTCCAGGAACGTCCCCGGTCATAGGAATGAGTGTACATGATCCGGGTATAGGAACGGTCGCGGTGATGAGTGCATTCACTGAAAACCGTCACCATTCCGCCATCGGAGGTCATCGCCACATCCGGCCAGGCCTCGTACATCTCCGGATCGTTGCTGATGGAAAACTTCTGCATTGACAACCCTCTTTTTAACCTCAGATCTACATTTCCGAAATCTTATTTCCGTGTATTTTCCGACGCATGATAAAAACGGTGCATTTTGCGATAACACAATGGAGAAACTCCGGTAAATTTTTTAAACCACCGGGAGAAATACAGCGCATCGGAAAATTCAAGATATTTTGAAATATCTCCGATCAGCATCTCTGTTGAATTGAGCATTTTCACAGCCCGATTAAGAACCTATCCCTAAATAACATCAAGTTTTCGATAAATTATAACCGTTGCGGCAAGGTGTAGCAA
>CAKUKT010000300.1 GCA_934663655.1 uncultured Victivallaceae bacterium | reverse complement strand
GCTGACAACCGTGATGGCCACTTTTCTGTTCGCGTCTCCACTCTCCGGCGAAGAACGCGATGACGCCTGGGAGAAATTGCGTACCGAGGCGTTGAACCGGAAACGACGGGTTATTTACAATACCGATGGTTGCGACGCGGTCTATTTCCCGCGCGAGCTGGAGGCGACCAAGGAGAATTTCATCAGCCGGCGCATCGGAAACACCCGGGGAACCCGGGTTGATTCACTCTTTTACTGTCCGCTGGCGTCCGGCTTCTGCCAGGTGACGAGTCGGACCACCGCCGGAGATCAGCTGCTGGTCGATCCTCCGCACGCGCCCCATACCCGCAACGTGACCGGGGAATTGCTCGCGCAGGGCACCGATCCACTGAAGATCACGGAGGAATACTGCCGGGAACAGGGGCTGGAGTTCTTCGCCTCGATGCGGATGAACGACACCCATGACGTCTCTCTCGCCCCCGACGGCATGCACATGCTCTTTCCGAAGTTCAAGGCCGATCATCCGGAATATCTCTGCGGCTCCCCGGACAAAAAACCACCGCATGGTTCATGGAGTGCGGTGGACTTCACCCATCCGGAGGTTCGCGAACGGCTCAAGGGTGTGATCCGGGAACTCTGCGAAAACTACGATATCGACGGCATTGAATATGACTTCACCCGGTCGGCGTGTTACTTCCGCAGCGTCGCCTGGGGAAACACCGCCAGCCCCGAGGAGCTGGAGACCATGACGAACTTCATCGCCGAACTGCGTAAAATGACCGAGGAGATCGGCAGGAAGCGCGGCCGGCCGATTCTGGTGGCGTTCCGGGTCTCCAATGCGATCAAATATCTCCGGGCGACCGGACTTGACGTGGAAGAGTGGCTTCGGCGCGGCCTCGGGGACATGATCATCGCCGACAACATGAAGAAACTCAACTCCTGGGAGGATACCGTGGCGATGACCAGGAAATACGGCGTCAAATGTTACGCCGCGTTTGACAACCTTGCCTGTGACCGGGTATCCGCCGCCGCCCCTTCACGTCACGCCGCTTTGTTTTACGGATGGATCGGTTCAGCACTGATGAGCGGTGTCGACGGGCTCTGCTACTTCAATATGGAAAACCCGGTCTGGATGAAGGAACTCTTTCTGGCCGACCTCTCGGAAGTCGCCGGTCTCGACAAACGTTACATGGCCAGCGACGCCAGAGCCCTGGCTTACGTCACCAACCGCGATCTGCGCGACGGTTCGAGTTATGCGGAACTGCCGATAATCGTGCCGGAGCAGCCGCTGGCGATCTCTCCGCGCAATCCGTGTCGAATTTCATTTATGCTCTCGGACGATTTCGACTCCCCGGAACTGCGCGAGTCCCCGCCGGAGGTCACCGCCGAAGTGACCGTGGATGCCTTCCCGGAGGTGGAATTCACGCTTGATGTCAACGGTTCAACGCTGAAACCGGTGGCGAGAAACGGCAAGGTAGTCACCTTTTCGATTCCGGCGACGCTGCTGCACCAGGGGAAAAATGAGTTCATCATCCGGGAACTGCCCCGCACTACCGTGAATGTCGAGCAGTTCCGGATGATTCTTCACGGCAGTTCGCTGCTGCGCGGTTCGCTTCAACCGCCGTGGCGACGGATTATGAAGATCGGCGATTTTTCGGTTGCGGAATCGATCGTCGACAACGCCTACCGCCTGAACGATGCCGAAACCGAACCTCAATGCGGCGCGTCACTGCTCTACCCGCTGCTGAATCTGCCCGGCTACCGGTTGCGCACCCGTTTTAAAATGAAGTTTGAATACAGCGACACTCCGGAAGCGGCGATAGTCCGGGCCGCCAACGGCAGTTTCGTGGAGATGCTCTGCTTTTCGCCTGACGGCATCACCTTCAAATATGCGGATCGTTTCGTTCCGTTCCGAACCGACGACAAATTTCACAGCTATGAGCTGATCATGAAGAAGAAAAATCTCGTGCTCTTTGCCGACGAGAGAGAGATCGCAAATGTGCCGCTGGTCATGCCCGCCGACTCACCGGAGGCGGCGATCACCGATGCAAGCGAAAATGTACCGGGAATGAACAACCGCAGTCTGATTTTCGGTTCGATCTCCGGCGCCGGCCGCGGAGCGACGCAATGGAAGCACATTGAGCTGGTCAAGAACTGGAGTTCGATCGAGGACTTCCTGTTGCAGATCAAATTCCCGAAGAAACAGTCGAAAGAGTTCACCGCCGCCATGAACGAAACCCCGGAATGGTTTTTCAATTTTGCCGCCGTTGACGGCAAGCCGCCGCACGACATCTCTTTCAACAATGCCTACCGCCCGGGACTGCTGACCGTCAACCCGGAAAACGGCGCTCTGCTTCTCAATCACGATTCGAAGCAACCCGACGCGGGCTTTCAGAATATCTCGGTGCGTTCCAGTGAAATCACCGAAAAGTACAGCGGCTTCTACGTCGCCACCTGGCGGCTGCGGGTGATCAAGAACAACGGCGGAGAGCCGGCGTTCCAGATCATGATCGCTCCGGTCGGTCCCTCCGGCAAAAGCGACCGGACGCTGACGGTTAAGATCTCCGGGGATAGTTTGCTGCCCAATTTCGGGGAGCCGGTTTCACTCGACACCAGGGAATGGCACGATTACCGGATCCTTTTCAATCCAGCGGACGGCGAAGCGGGTCTCTGGATCGACGGTAAACTCGTCGCCACGGACACCATCGGACGGGACGCCGGAGCCCCGCGCGGGCGCGCTTTCTTCGGAGATGGTTCCGGTCAGGTGAGCGGACTGGTCGAACTTCAGGAGCTGAAAATCGGCGCAATTCCGCTTGAAAAAATCGCCGCAACGAACTAAATTATCTTGATTGACAACCGCCTCCAAAGCCCGTTGTCGAGGGCTGCGGAGGTTTTTTTCAAATTAATTTTCCGGTAAAATACAATCTTTTCAGGGACGGCGATGAATATTTTTCAGGAGTTGAAAGCGCGGGGATTCTGTTTCCAGAGTACGGATGAAAACGCCGTTGAGCAATTACTCGAACGCGGCGGCGTCAAGTTTTACGTCGGCTTCGACCCGACCGGCAGCAGCCTGCATGTCGGCCATCTGCTGCCGGTGATGGCGATGCGGATATTGCAGAAAGCGGGAAACACCCCGATCGTGCTGATCGGCGGAGCGACCGCCCGGATCGGCGACCCCTCGGGCAAGCAGACGGCGCGGCCGATGATGACAATTGAGGAGATTAACCATAACGTTGAATGCCTGCGCAGTCAGTTGAGCCGTTTTATTTCGGTTGAGAATGACGGGGCGATTTTCGTCAACAACGCCGACTGGCTCTGCCGGATCGGCTACATCGACATGCTGCGGGAAGTGGGAACGATTTTCAGCGTCAACCGGATGATGGCGCAGGAATCGGTGAAGTCCCGTCTGGAAAACGGGCTGTCGTTTCTGGAGTTCAACTACTCGATACTTCAGGCCTATGACTTCTGGACGCTCTACCGCCGCTACGGCTGCGAACTCCAGATGGGCGGCCAGGATCAATGGGGCAACATGGTCGCCGGAACCGAATTGATCCGACGCAAGGAGGGGGTCAACGTCCAGTGCATGAC
>CAKUKT010000299.1 GCA_934663655.1 uncultured Victivallaceae bacterium | reverse complement strand
TTGCATCTCGAAGTTCCATACTGATAATATAGTACGTTTGAAGAGATTCTACAAGTATTTTTGTTTCTTATCTATAAGAGCATTTTTTGCAGTGACATCATTAGTGGAGGTTGCACACAGCTTGCCCCATATTGTATAGGCATTGGCGGCGTAGTCCTCGCACCCGAGCAGATCTATACTGTTTAATGCCTTATTGTTGACGTACGCGAAGTTGTTCCACCCATCGGGATAGCCGAGGGGATCGGCGGTCTGCCATTTGCCCATGTCCGCACGGTAGTTGCGGAAAAGAAACGCGTAACCAAGTTCGCCGATATGGGGCTTGCCGGTGAAACTCAACCGGAACACCGGCGGTTGCCCCTTCCCGTCTTTCCGGCGGGAACGACTGTTTGTAAAAAGACTGGTGGTCAATCCTCCGAATTTATCGGTTCCAACGGCACCGGTCACAAACTGAACAACCGGATTCAGCCGGCGTCCGATATTGCGGCGCGGGGAAAAATCCACCGGAGTTACAAGCAGCACCATACTCGATATGCCGAAAAATGATTGAAGTAAAAAGACGAAGTTAAAATTCCCACCATCATCTGATCCTGAGTCCTCCCCAGCACGCCTCCACCCAACCTGTTCTGCCATCGGTTTTAAAGGCAGGCCCGGCCAGCGTCCCTCCCCCGATCTGATCTGCCACCTTAAAGGCCGGCCGGCCAACGCCCCCCCGGCGTCCGCCATTTAAGTGTCTCGGCCGCCTGCCATGACCTCAGCGGCCACGACAGGCGGTTCGGCCGGGTGGGGAAGTAAAACCTTCGCGGCCGCTCTCATTTGAAATATCTCTCCGAAAAAGCCAGCAGCGCATCCCAGTTCTCCGAGGTGAAATCGTGCCTGCCGTCTCTCAGATAATAGCCGACCTCCCGGCCGATGAGTTTGCCGGGAGGTGGAAATTCTGTATCCGCCAGCCCCCGGCCACCGAATAAACGCCATGCCGGAGATGCCGCTCTGGCCGCCAGATATTCGCCCTGCGGATCGGCATAAACGTCAAGAGTGCCGCTGGCGACATAGAGCAGACGCGGAGCGATGGCCGCCATCAGAAAATGCTGGTCGAAAGGCATCTCCCGCTCCTTATCGACCCACTGTTTGAACTTGGAGTTGAACCAGTGTTCATTCCACAGATCCAGCCACGCAAAACTTTCCCCGAACCAGTGATGCGCCAGCTTGGCACCGCCGGTTCCCGAACAGTTGGCAATCGTCAGCGCAATCCGGGAATCATTCGCCCCCGCCCACAGCGAAGTCTTCCCCAGCCGGGAGTGGCCGTGCACACAGATTTTCGTCCGATCGATCTCCTCCTGGGCTTCCAGACAGTCAATTCCACGGGAAATCCCCCACGCCCAGGCACTGATGGCACCGATTTTCCGCTCCGGAGAATCCCATTCCCGCTGGTCATAGAACAGGGACATGATGCTCTGCTCAAAACCTTCCAAACGGTCGATGAAGATATCTTCATAATCGATTGTAGCGGAAGCGAATCCATGCCGCAGCACCTTCTCAAAATTCCAGCGGTCAGCATATTCACCCCGCTGCTCTTCCGGCTTGCGTCTGTCAACCAGCCGGGGCCGCCAACTGCCATTTTCATTATCATATTGATCCAGTCTGCTGATTCTGCGCAGCGGCAGCGGTACGAAAGGATGAAACGTCACGCCGGGATCATGGGTCGTGATGTGATTTCCGCAGAAATTCAAGCCGAAAAACACCGGCACTTTACCCCGACGTTCCGTCGGGATGTAAAGCAGCATGTGCAGAATTCGTTCCCTGCCCCGGTTCCGGCATACAATATCGATCTCCCGGCGGATAGCCAGCCGGTCAAAGGCATATCCCTCGGCGGTGACCTCGAAAAGCAATTCCGCACAACGGGGCGGAATCGGACCATACATCTCCTCTTCAAATGTTTTCAATATCCGCGGACAAATCCGGTGTTTGAATTCGGCCCCGGAGATCCCGGCATTTAACGGCAGTTCCGGGATGGTGAAGGAAGGCACCTCGCCGATATCGATATTCATGTTGTCGGCTATCGCCTGAA
Organism: uncultured Victivallaceae bacterium; assembly: GCA_934663655.1. Lineage (GTDB taxonomy): Bacteria > Verrucomicrobiota > Lentisphaeria > Victivallales > Victivallaceae > UBA1784. Next base: position 1,511 of record CAKUKT010000299.1, on the reverse strand, counting down.
TTTCGCGCGGCAGACGTTCCGTTTCAAATTTCTTTTTTGCGGTTGGCATTTCTCAATTTTCCTCGAAAATTATTCCGCCCGGCACCTTTTCCCGGCCTGGACTCAATTTCACAGAAAAAAGATGGTAAGAAGTTTATAATTACTATATATCACCGCCCGTCAATTACAAGCGGCGCAGTCGTTTTTTTGCCCGCTGCTGACGGGGATGCAACCGGGAGCTCCTGAAGTTGAATTTTCATTTGCGCCATCCATCCGCAGCCAACTGCCGGCGGGCGGCGTTCCCGCCGGGGGGGGATCCTCCCGAAATTCGCCAGTCCGGGAACGAGCTCCGTCCCGATGCCGTCTATCCATGCCTGTTCCCGGCCCCGTGTCGACCGCGATATCATGTCCACGGAACTTCCCCTCGGTCCGACAGCTTCACCAACCGCCAGCTTTGAACGAAGCTGCCGCGCCGCGATCTGCCGCCTGCAATCACCAGTCAAAGGGAGTATATCAGCATAGGGGAGAGTGCTCAATTTTCAGCGATAGTTTCTCCGGGAACGGCCGGTGATTTTCCACCTGGAATTGTATGACGGATTCTCCGGCGCAAGCACGATAAGCCTCCTGCGTCAGCTGGCGCCGGAACCCCGGCGGACCCCCGCGTGATGACCGGGCGGAAGCACGAAGAGTTCCCGTATTCCCGGTGAATATGGGAGGCGGCTTGTTGAAAACAGTCCTCTGCCCGGGACAGCAGACACTCGTTTTCCTATTCATTCAACCATTTTCCGGGACGCGCCTGCGCGGCAGCACAGATGAAGAGGTCGCCGCTCCAGCCTCTCGGCATCTTTCTGTGCCGTCCCGTAAATACCCTTGTCCGCAACTTCCGGCGGAAGGCGGCGGAGAACGGAATAATTCGCCCCGACCCGCACCGACGGCTGACCAGCCAACGATGCTTGTACTTTCCGGCGCCGGACCGTAAAGTCGGCAAATTTATCACAACTTTTTTCGGACAAATTGATTTTTACCGAATATGTTGTATAATATTCTCATGCCGACATCCATATTTTGAATGTACTGGTTCATCAAACCGGAGGAGGTTTTGAAATTTACAATATTGCCGATGGACCCGGGAAAGCGCTGAAACGGTCAATTTACCTGAAACCGCGGCTCTCCGCAGACATAACTTGTCGCCGGCATCCTGAACACACGGCAGCAGGAGACGCGCCCGGTCTCCGCAACCGGAACTGCTCCAGCTACCCGGTCAGGAAGAGCATCGGATATTTTTCCCAGTTTTTTAAAATTGCCGCATAAGATTTTCCGTCGGTTTCCGCATTGGGAGCTGAAACAGAAACTGAAACAGGAGCAGAAACAGCATGAGCATTCAATTGATCGCCTGCCCGGCCTGCGGGGGAAAAGTTTCATCCCAGGCCATTGCCTGCCCGCACTGCGGACAACCGATATGTATGATTCAACAACCGGCGCCGCGGGGAAATGCCACCCTGTCTGATCGGAAAAACTGGAGTCCCTTTGCC
>CAKUKT010000298.1 GCA_934663655.1 uncultured Victivallaceae bacterium | reverse complement strand
CCAGTTCAGCGTAGACCGCTTCCATGGTGGCGCCGGTCGCAAGCCCGAGTTTGAAATCCGGCTTTTCACAGATGGCGTCGGCGATCAGACGGGCGGTAAGTTTTACCGCATCAGCGGCGGTGGGACGGATGATGACTTCCATTTTTCAATCACTCCTTTCAGAATTTGAAAAAAACATGACCGCCCCGCCGCCGCCCGAAGGGCGGCCGGGGCGTCACGCGGATAACCTGGCACCGGTTATCAATATATCACCGCGAACCGGGTATGGAAATGGACATTTCGTCCATTTCCATACACTTTCAGACAAAATCGAGCCCAAGCCAGGTGAGTGCGTTGGTGCGTCCGACCAGTTCCAGTTCCCGATCGTCGAGCAGTCCGAGGCCGGCCAGGTACTCCATGCACTGCGAAATCGTCACAGCGGAACCGACCAGGCATTTCTTGACCGGATTGAAGTATCTGCCCGAGGGTTCCAGCACCGCCTCGGGATTGCCGATGCCCGGATAAGCGCCGGGAGGCAGCCCGGTCACCCGGGAGGCGTCGCTGGTTACGATCACCTTGCCGGCTCCCTTGCAGCGGAACACCACCTTGATGAGTTCCGGCGGGATATGATGTCCGTCGGTGATAATCATCGCGCCGAGCGCATCCTCGGCCAGACCGGCCACAATCGGATTGTGGTGACGGTCAAGAGTATTCGGCACTCCGTTGCCGAGATGGGTGAGCATCTCGGCGCCGGCGGCCGCCGCCCGGCGAAGATCATCCGGCCCGGCAAGCTGGTGGCCGAGCGCCACCCGGATGCCGCGGCTGCGCGCGAACTCAATCGCCTCCGCCGCCCGGGGATATTCGGCAGCGAGCGTGAGCAGCCGGAGAAATCCCGCTGACGCGTCGATCAGTTCCGCCACACATTCCGGAGTCGGCTCCCGAACCCATTCCGCCTTGTGCGCACCCACTGCTCCCGGACAGCTGCTGATGCAGGGCCCTTCGAAGTGCAGTCCGGGAATGGACTTCTCCAGACCATGCCGGACCACCGCGTCATGAATCAATTTCGAATTGCGCCGAAAAAGTTCCGTGGTCGCAGTGCAGATCGTCGGCAGAAACACCGCGGTCCCGCTGGCGAGCAGTGCTTCGGAAACGCGCAGAAAATCCGCCTCGGTAAGCTGGGGATCGGAGAAATCGATTCCGAGGTGTCCATTCACCTGGATATCGACCCAACCAGGGTTTTTCACCATTTTCGGACCTCGCTTCCTTAAGAGACGAACTCCGAGAACTCCACCACCCGGCCGCCTTCGGCACGACTGCGGCTGGCGGCTTCAAGGAAAGCGATGGTTTCGAGACTTTCGGCCGGATCCACCGCGGGGACCCGCGTCCGGAAGAAGTTGTCGATCGCGCCGGCCATCTTGAAAATATACGGCACCGAATAGTCCGACAGCCCTACATAGAAACGTTTGTTGGTGGCAATCCGCACACCGAACGCGCTGGCTCCGCAACGGGTGCCGAACACCGTTCCGATACGGCCGTCCGCCCGGCGGCCGACCAGGATGTCACCCTGTTCAAAGCAGCGCGCTTCAACCGAGACGAAACCCTTGCCGATAAAGCTGTACATGGCTTCAACCGAATGGATGCCGTACCAGAAGTAATCGCGGTAGTCGCTGAGCAACGCCATCGGTCCGAATCCTTCGACCGCGCCGACCGTTTCATCCTGCGGCACCAGTCCGGCGATGCCGTTCACGAAGCGGATGCTCGACGCCGTCATCACCGGAGTGCCGGAAGCGGCGGAGAGTTCGCAGATCGCCCGGGCGTCGGAATAGTTGCAGGCGAAGGGTTTGTCGATGAATACACACTTACCGTAACGGGAGAGTTCGGTGAACTGCTCCAGATGCTGCGCCCCATCGACGCTCAGCAGCAGAAAGGCGTCCATGTCGGCGAGATCCGCGATCGAATCGACGATCTCAACCCCGAACTTCTCTTTCGCATCCGCCGTGAACCCCGCCACCCGGTCGCGGCTCAACGAAAAGGCCGCACTGCCGCCGGGAAAGGCTTTCTCGATCCGCGCCCCCGGAATTTTATACTGGGTGTTCCGGTCATTGAACGCCCCGCAGAAACCGAGCACGTGCGAGGTGTCAAGACCGATCATACCGATTTTAAGTTCCTTGTTCATTTGCACTCACATCCTTTCTGCTGCCAGAGTTCATTCTGTTTATGGGCCGATTCCAGCACCGTAACCTGACGACGCACCTGATCAAGCGTGATGATCCGTTTGCCGTTGCTGCGCAGTACATCAAAGATATTGTTGTAAACACCGCCGGACAATATGATTCCGGGTTTGGCCGGCTTGTATTCGGCGTCGGATTTCTTCTCGTCATCCGGGCTCCAGGAGGCCTCCTGCCAGTCGAGTTTTTCCGAACAGTATTTGCGATGGTCACTCCACGGTTTCCACATCTCCTGCTTCGGAGCAAGCGCGGGATCGAACCAGCGCCATTTCAATCCTGACTGACCGCCGGTAAGGCCGCCGCAGGTTCCCTGAATATTGTACATGTCGCCCTCGGGATAGGCGAGGAAACTGCTGATCTCGATCTCAATCACCGGTCCTTCGCCGTAAAGAATCAGCGTGCAGAAATTCTCCGCATCGCCGCCGAAGGGATGACGCGAAACCATCCGGCAGAAGACCTCCGGCTGTTTGTCGCCGAAAAGCACAATCGCCTGATCGAGCGGATGCGGTCCGGTATTGAAGAGATTGCCGCCGAGATTGGCGCGGAAGTTCTGCCAGTCCCAGCGACGGCCGAAACCGCTCCAGTTGGAACGAATACAGATTATTTCCCCGAGTACGCCACTGGCGATCACTTCGCGGATCTTGGTGAAATAGGGGTAGAAACGGGAGTTCTGGAATGCGAAAAATTCCCGGTTGTTTCTGCGGGCCGTCTCAACAATCCGGTCGAAGTCGGCGACCGTCGGCGCACTCGGCTTCTCGCTCAGCACATGGAAACCGGCATTGAGCCCCCGGAGCGAACAATCCACATGATAGAGGCTCGGAGTGGCGTTCACGAGAAGATCGAAACCGCCGGCGGCGATCAACTCTTCGTGGTGGTTGTAGAGCCGGCAGTTGAAATCGCGCGCCGCATCTTCACGGCGTTCCGGAAGTTCGTCGGCGACGGCGACCACTTCGAAGCGCGGATCCTCCTTGAAATAGGCGCCGTGGATATCGCAGCCGCTGCGTCCGTAACCGGCGATACCGACTTTGATTTTTTCGTCCATGATGTTTCTCCGTTTGGTTGTCTGGACTGTGGTTGAATTGGTGCAATCATGCGGAAAGGCAACGCCATTCCCGCTACTTTACCCCGGGCTTCAGGTATCTCCCCGGCGCCGGATCGGCGGAATCAGCAGCTTGGAATCATCTTCGCCGCCGGTTTCAATCAAATGCCGGAGTCGTTCGGATGCGACCAGCAGCAGCCGGTGCTGATCCTGGAGAAAGCTCGTCACCGTGCAACCCCAGACGTCACATCCGTAGTCGTTGTCGAAATCACTGTAAAAGGTGTCTTCTCCCCACCGCCAGCCGAGTTCGGCGCCGAGTCGCATCACACTGC
>CAKUKT010000297.1 GCA_934663655.1 uncultured Victivallaceae bacterium | reverse complement strand
GACCTGAGCAGCGCGCTCAAAATCACCGACCGGCGGGGATCATCGGGCAGCGACTTGATGAACTTGTTGCAGGCGGCGCGGTTGGTGATGTCGCCGGGATTGAGCCCGAATGATTCACTGATGTAATCGTTAAATTCCGCGCTTTTTTCCGGATCCGGTTCTGGATGAACCCGGTAGATTCCCGCGATGCCGCGCTCAACCAGTTCCGCTCCGACCGCGCTGTTGGCTGCGAGCATGCACTCCTCGACGAGGTTCTCGGCTTCGCGGGAAATCCGGCCGTTAATGCCCTGAATCTGATTGGTCTGTTCATCGCAGAGCACGCGGATTTCCGGGAGGGGCAGTTCGATGAATTGTTCGGTTTCGGCGCGGCAAGCGCGCATCCGGCGGGTGAGGTCGACCAGCGATTTCAGCGTGCGTTTGAGTTTATCGTCCCACTCTTCCGGGGTTTTTACGCCGTCGACGAAATCCTGAACTTCATCATAATTGAGCCGGTGATTCACCTTGATCAGCGTATGCTCGCGCCGGCTGTTAAGCACGCGGCCGCTCTTTTTGTCCACGGTGAGAAACACCGAGTGCGCCCGGGACAACTCGCCCTGTTGCAAACTGATTTTGGCGGTGAGCGACTTGGGCAGCATCGGCAGCGTGCGCCCGGGCAGATAACAGCTCATCCCGCGCGATGCGGCCGCCTGGTCGAATTTGCTCTTGGGAGGGATGTATGCCGCCACGTCTGAAATATGCACTCCAAGTTCGACGGTTCCGGCGACCGGTCCGCGCCGCAGCGACAGCGCGTCATCGAAATCCTTGGCGTCGAAGGGATCGATGGTGATGACAAAGAGATCCGTGCGGCGCGAACGGGTGATCTCCCTCGGTTCAACCGCGAGCGCTTCAGCGTCTTCGGCCTCGGTGTAGGGACCTTTGAGATCGTATTCGGCGAGAACCGCGTCGAGATCGGCGGCTATCACCCCCGAACGACCGATGACGCCGGTGATCGCTCCGTACCATTCGCCGTCGTGTTCGCCGTCCAACCGGAGTTTGACCCAGTCACCCCGGGTGGCGCCGCGGCGGGCGCCGCGGACGAAGATCTCCTCCGGCAGCCGCGAATTGAGCGGACGCACCCGGCTGCCGGCCAGCAACTCTCCGACAATGGCGTTGCGTTTGCGTTCGATTACTTCGACAATTTTTCCCGCCGGACCGCGTTCCGGTTCACCGTACTTCGGCGGCCGGGGCGGCAGCAGTTCGACCCGGACGCGGTCGCCGTCGAGGGCTGAGCCGACGAATTTCGCCGGAATGAACACATCATCGGTCGGCGCCGGAGCATTTTCCGGATCCGGATCAAGGGTTACAAAACCGAACCCGGATTGAGTCATTTTGAGGGTTCCGGTTCGCAATTCCCCGGTATTTCTGTGCCGTTCACGCCGTTCGGCGCGCCGTTCCTCAATGCGTCTCAGTCGTTTCTTGCGATCTTTTTTCATGTTCAGCCCTCCTCCAGTGAATCCCGACGTCATTAAGATATCACCTCGACGGGCAAAGTTCAACGGCCGATTTGCAAAAAAGCCGTTGACCGGGCATATTATAACTGCGCAGATTTTGGGTGGCAACACAATTTCAGGAATTTTCAGCTCATGGATAAGAAGAAAACCACCGTTTCCGCTTTTGCCAAACGCAAGGCGGCCGGAGAAAAGATTGTGATGGTGACCGCTTACGACGCTCCCTCGGCCGGAGCCGCCGTCGCGGCCGGAATCGATATTCTGCTGGTCGGTGATTCACTGGCCAACACCGTGCTCGGCTATGCCAACACGTTGCCGTTGACGATGGAGCAGCAGCTTCACCATGCGGCGGCGGTGCGCCGGGGCGCTCCGGATGCGTTTGTAATTTTTGATCTGCCCTTCATGAGTTATCAGGTCAACGCCGATGAAGCGGTGCGCAATTCCGGGCGGGCGCTCAAGGAGGCCGGTTCCGACGCGGTGAAGCTCGAGGGCGGGGCGGAAATTGCCCCTCTGGTTTCGCGTCTGGTCGGGGCGGGGATTCCGGTGATGACCCATATCGGACTGCTGCCGCAGCACATTCAGGCGGTCGGCGGGTACCGGATTGCCGGTCGGCGCGAGGAGGAGGCGGCCCGGTTGCTCGCCGATGCCAAAGCGCTTGAAGCGGCCGGGAGTTTTGCGATTGTGCTCGAATGCATGCCCGCCGAACTGGGCGCGGAATTGACGCAGAAGTTGACGATCCCGACGATCGGGATCGGTTCCGGCGCCGGTTGCGCCGGGCAGGTGCAGGTGCTCAACGATCTGCTCGGAATCTTTGACGGATTCGTACCGCGTCACGCCAAACGTTACGCGGAAGTGGGAAAAATTACCCGGGAGGCGCTGGCAGCCTATGCCGCGGAGGTGCGCGGCGGCGTCTTCCCCGGTGAGGAACATTCATTTCATTGATGGTTCCAGCGATGTGAGCTCATGAAAAAAACGGCGTCCGGCAGCGGACGCCGTTTTTGATTGTTTCAGGATGAGACAACCTCGGGTTTGCGGCGGAACAGTTCCCGTCCCGGAAGGTTGAATCCGGATTTCCCCGGGGTCAATTGATGCAGGAGCCGCTGGAATAGTTGCGGTAAAAATAGAGCCGGTTGACCGGCGCCGACAACGGCAGTCTTGTTTCCAGTTCCTCGATGGCATCGATCTCCCCCGCAAGGTATTCACGGATGCGCACTCCGGTTTCCTCGAGCCGGGCGGCGAGCGCGGCGTTGCGTGCCTGAATGCGTTCCAGCCCGAAGGGACGGGCGCAGGCGAGCCACTGGCGGCGGAAGGTCGCATCAAATTCCCAGACCGCTGCGATCGTCGCCGGAATCAAGGTGGTGGCGATATCGCGCAGCGCCACCCGGTCGCCGAGATCGTAAGCGGCTTCGAGGGCGCCGCGCAATTCCAGTTTCAGGGAGATCAGCTGCATAATATTGACCGCGTGTTCGAAATCACCGGCACATTTTTCGCCGACACCGGGACGGATCCGGTTGAGAATTTCGTCATACAAATCGAGCAGCCGCAGATCAAATTCCGGATTGCGCCGCTTGTAATCGTCGAAAACAATTCCGAGCAGCGGGTCATCCCAGATCAGATGCGAAGCGATAACTTCGAGCGGGGCATGCTCTTCTGACAAAATCAGTGCGTTCATTTCCGAGGCGGCGACAACCGCTTGGTAATCGGCCATGCATACCGCCGCAAAGCGTGCGGCCGTCCGGCTTTCGTCCTCCACTCCAAAAGCAAGGTCGGCGCAACTGACGATCCCCGCCAGTGCCGAATCATAGTTGCAGTACGCGCCGTCATCTCCCCACATCGTGAAAAATAATTCAGTAATTTTTTCCTGACGGCAGGCTTGAAGACACGGTACCACCGTGCGCATGGTTTTGCCGTGGTCGTACCAGGGACGTCGGGAGGTCCAGATCCCGGATCCCATCAGCGGGTCGATTCCAAGTTCGCGGTGGGCTCGGATCATCCGGGTGTAATCCTCGACGTTAAAGTGATAGTAGTCCCAGTAGACGAGCTGGACGTTGCGGGGGATCGCCGCCTTGACGTCATCCGGAACCGGATGGCTGGTGTCATAATA
>CAKUKT010000296.1 GCA_934663655.1 uncultured Victivallaceae bacterium | reverse complement strand
TAATTCCCCGGGACTGGAAATTGAGCGCCATTACCGCGATGTCCAGGTTGCCGGTGCGTTCGCCGTGTCCGAATACCGTTCCTTCCACGCGGGTGGCTCCGGCCATCAGCGCCATTTCGCTGGAAGCGACCGCGCACCCCTGATCGTTGTGCGAATGCAAACTGATCCGGGTGGAGTCGCAGTAAGGATACTTGCGGCAGAAGAGTTCGATCATGTCCGCGTAATGGGTCGGCGGACGGCGTTCAACGGTCGCCGGAAGATTGAGAATAAAACTCTCCGGGGTGGAGTCTCCCCAGGTTTCCTTGACCGCGCAGCAGAGTTCGACGACGAAGTTGAGGTCGCTGTCGGTGAACTCCTCCGGTGAAAATTCATAGCTTACCCGGTCGAGCAGACCGCGTTCGCCGATGGCGTCGCGAACCATTTTGGTGCCGTCGACGGCGAGTTTGAGCACCTCATTCCGGGTGTCTCCGAAAACGAAACGCCCGTGCAGATCGCTGGTGGCGACATAGCAGTGGGCGATCGCCTTACCCTGAAGTCCCTGCAGCGAATCGATGGTACGTTCGATCAGGTGACGGCGCGCCTGGGTGAGTACGGAAATCCGCACATCCTCAGGGATCAGATTCTCGGTGATCAACCTTCTCACGAAGTTGAAATCATCCTCGGAAGCGGAAGGAAAAGATACTTCAATTTCCTTGAACCCGATACCGGTGAGCATCTGAAAATATTCAAGTTTCTGTGCCGGATTCATCGGTTCCGGAAGCGCCTGGTTGCCGTCGCGGAGGTCAACCGACGCCCACACCGGAGCAGTTGTTACCGGGTGATCAGGCCAGGTCCGGTGGTCGATTTTTATCGATTCCGGCGGGAGATATTTCGGATAATCATTCATTTTATCGCTTTATCCTTCGAGGATTAAAAATTATCAATTCAAATCAAGAAAACGAAAATCCGGGAATGGATCATCGATCATTTTCCGCGGTCGCGTTCCGGTCCCGGTCCGGTGTCGGAATTGACCATCGCCCGCCGTCGCAAGGTTTTCAACCACCTTTGCCTTATGGTGCGGGGAGTATCCGGAGTCTGCTCCGGACCTCTTCGGCGGCGATGTACGCGGCCGCGCTGCTAAGTCGACCGGCCAGCCAGCCTGGCGGGGTCATCAATAACAGGAGAGGTGAAAAACGATCCGGTGATCCGGGCAGCCGAAAAATGCCGCCGACGGAATCGGCGACTTCAAAATGCGTTACTCCGGGAACTGCTGCCGCTGGGCCATCTTCACCGGACACGCTGGAAGTATTCGTTGCATGTTTCATAACTGAATATTAAATATATCCCTGAATTTGGCAAATATCAAGCATATAATCAAAAAAAAGCCATCCGCCGGGAGCTGACGGCGGATGGAAATTTTAGTGGTGAATCCAGCGTTGCCGGGTAAATCAGGCGGTAAATCTGATGATTTCCGGTGAGTCGTAATCCGGCACTTTAACGACGCCGTTAACCATTCGCGGATGGTAAAATAGCGGGCGCGGATTGTGTGGAGAGCCGGAATAATCGAAATCGTAAAACGCCAGTCCGAAATCGCGGTCATAAGTAGTGTCGAGCGGTGGTTTGCGGATACGTTCGTCCGAAAGTTGGCGATGGGGAATATATTCCCACTCCGTCTCGTAGTCGCGGCGCCCGAGATAAGGGCGGGAGAAAAAGCGTCCGGCTGCGGCCATCCGTTCAAACATGGCGAAATATTTCATTTCGGTTTCGGGACTGTCCGGTTCGGAACATTTCTCGTTGATCCGCGCTTCCGGAGGCAGATATTCGAGATCGGCGTGGAGCCGGTAGGCTACTTCGGCAAGGTGTTTCTCCATCCGGCAGCCGGAACCGGAGTCGGAATCGTCACTCCCGGCCCGGAACGAGTTGAAGGTACGAATCGGTGAAAGCACTTCAATTTCGGTTACGTGCCAACGTATTGCCGGTTTCCAGAAAACGGCGGAAAAGATTGCCCGTACCGTCGCCGGTGGAATCAATTCGTAATAGACATGGTTTTGTTCCGGTCCGGGGCAGTTGAACACCGCGGCGGCGGCGCGCACCCGAAGACAATAGTTTCTCCGTGGATTTTTCAAAACACTCTCCTCCTCTGCACAGCGAATCCTCCGCCGTTCCTCACTTCGGCGGCCCGGGATCAACCCGGGATAACCGGCGACAAGCGCCTTTAAAGTGTACTCCATGTTTAATAAAGTTATTTTAATCAATCTTTTATATGTTATTGATCCGCGATGAAAACGGGCACCCCAGAAGGGATACGATTCCGATGGATCACATGATTTTCTCCACAATTCAACTTGCGGAAAATAAAATATATTCATTTATTAAGTTATTGCAAGTCGAATCAATTGAAAAATTAATTTTTTTATAAAGATTAATATCCAATACCGTGTTGTTATTAGTCACAAAAAACCAATCGCATCGCTCCTGAATAATATCGGACTTTTCATCACAGGGGTTCTCCATGTTCATCGAAAATGTCACGACTGCAAAAAAGTTTGCAATGACACCGGACGGGTGTATATTATCGGTAAGGCGGTGTCACCGGACGGGAGTACGCGAAAACTCCGCCGCATGCGGGGTAAAGCGGGCTGAACCGGAAACGGAGAGCAATTTTTCCGGAGAAATTCGGAAAAGACGTACCCGGGTTCGGGATGGCCGGTGACGATATTTCCCGTTTATTTCAGGGGTGTCAGGCGCCGGACCGCGGGCGACAAGACGGTTCGACAAGGCGGCGCGAAGTGGGATAATCAACCTCGGGTCAACATGATCCGAATCCTTTTTTTTCGACAGGGAGTGTGCAAACTGTGAGTAAATTTTTTCTTAAACTGCCCGGCGGCGAATGTGCTTCGCTTTTTCAGCTTCGCAACGCCTCCGGTTTCGGAGCCGATATCACCGATTTCGGCGGTGCCGTTACCGCGATTTATGCTCCCGGACGAGACGGAACGCTGATCGATGTCGCCCTCGGCTGGCGTGATCCGCAAACCTATCTTGCGAATCCCGGTTACCTGGGCGCCCTGGTTGGACGGGTCGCCAACCGCGTGGGGGGCGGGCGCTTCAGTTTCGACGGAGAAATCTACCAGATGATGCTCAATGACGGTAACCGCCACAATTCGCTGCACGGCGGATTCGGCTATTCCCACCGGCTGTGGCGGGCGGCGCAGATCGATCCGGCGACGCTGGAATTGCGGCTGGAAAGCCCGGATGGAGACGCCGGATACCCCGGACGACTGGAAATCCTCGTCACCTACCGGGTTACCGAGAACAATTCTCTGGCCATCACCTACCACGCCGAATGCGATCGCCCGACGGTGGTGAACATGACCAATCATACCTATTTCAATTTGAATGGAGAGAACTCCGGCAGCTGTGACGATCTGGAGATCCGAATCGCCGCCGAACGCCGGACCGAGGTCGATCAATACCTGACTCCGACCGGCAGAATGCCGTTGCTGGCAGGCACCCCTTACGACCTCAAGAATTTCCGCAGTTTCTCCGATATCCGCCGGGAACTGCCGAATGGCTTTGATGACAACCTGATTCTTGCCGAAGCTCCCGGAACATTCC
>CAKUKT010000295.1 GCA_934663655.1 uncultured Victivallaceae bacterium | reverse complement strand
ACGATCTCCTGTATGAACAATGCCAGACAGGTGGGACTGATGCACTCATTTTACCAGCAGGACCATCGGAACTGGTATGTGCCGATCTACTGTCAATACAAAATCCGGGTGAACTGGGCGGCAATGTTCTGGCAGGCCGGATATGTAACCAAAATCAACCACCTGTTCTGCCCGTCGGTCATTTTTGATTCGGGCTTGAACTTCAACAAGGATTACAACGAAATCTCATTGAACTGGAGTGGCTTCAATTATCCCGGACTCGGCTATAACTTCTGGTTCGTCGGTTCCAGCGCCGGCCATGGCAGCAGAGGAAAAACTTCCATCCTCCCCTATGGTCCCCCCGCCAAATCGGGCCGGATCCGCAATCCCGGCGAAGTCATTCTCCATGCGGATTCCCGATACACCAGAAACGGATTGACCCGCAGTTACTACCGGCTGGAACACATCATGCGGCCGGACAGCAATCTCAATTTCGGTGTCGTCCAGCCGTGGCACGGCAACAGCGTCAATGTACTCTGGGCAGATGGCCACACCACCTCGGAACAGACGGGCGCCACCTCGGCAAACGCCTATCAGCGTTATCCCTTCAGCCACGGGAACTCCAACCCGGGTGAAAATGGTTTTGAAGACAACCATTTTTATGTCGATTGAAACCAACGGTAATCCGTTCACCCATTGACATTCCGGAAAAGCCGCATGTAAGAGCCCCCCGCCCGTCCGGGCCGCAACCGCTTCAAGTTGCGGCCGAGAGACTCCGGAGCCGCCGTTCCCGGCATCCAGAGGCAGGTACGCCCGAAACTTCGCGATTTCGTTCCGTAACCCAGCCAGAATACCCCCCCTTGCCCCGCGTCACGGAGCAGCCGTTCGAGCCAATCCCCCGCCAGGCGGTTCCGGGAACTGGGGTTCCCCATTCCCACGGGTGTCCACTTCTCCGGGAAAGATCTCCGGTACCGCAATTCCGGCCACGGACAGGAAAACGCCTTCGCCCCCCTCCCCCGAATATGTGACCCTGATAAAAGAAATCCCCCGGGATCATCGATTCCCGGAGGACCAGTCCCGGGGAAATGAATTTCCCCGTGTCAGCGTACAAGATTGATTACCAGCGCTTCTCCCGCGGCGGACGCTCTTCCCGGGGACGCGCTTCGTTGACGACCACCTTGCGGCCGCCGACTTCCTGACCGTTCAACGCTTCAATCGCCTTACGGCCTTCGGCTTCATTCGGCATTTCGACGAAACCGAATCCCTTCGATTTTCCCGAATCGCGATCGGTGACGACCCGCGCCGCGGCCACATCCCCATAAGCGGCGAAGACATCGCGAAGCTCATCGCGATCGGTGCTGTAAGGCAAATTGCCCACGTAGATGTTCATTCCTTCCTTCAGTCCTTTCTCTACTGAATACCCCCGGAACATTCCGACAGCCACCCACCGGACAAACTTTTATCCCGGCGGCCCCTCCTGTCCCGGAACCATTTTGATCTGCCGCTCCTCCTTTTGACTTCTTTTTATTATTGATCTCGACGGCAAAAACCGAACCTCGGAGAGCGGACTGTTGATTTGACAGGATCGGATGCAGCTGGCGAGACAAGCAGGGCAACAGCCAAAAACAGCTGCGCCGGATGCTTCATAAAAGCATGATTTTCAATGAACCGGATGATTTGCGTAACGCGTACATCTGCAATAAGTATATTGAAAATTTTGTGAATGTCAATAGCAAAAACGAAAAAAATCGATTTTTTTTGCGTTTATTTTCAACTTAACCGCTTTTTTATGAACAAACTACCCGATTTTCCGTCACTTTTCTCTTCCCTGCGCTGCCACTTCCACGACGTAAAAAAACCGGTCGCCGAGGATTAAAATCCCCGAGACGACCGGCTCAAATCGCCCAATCAGTTTTCCAGCTCAGCGAGACTCATTTTCTCCGGCAGCCCCCGCGCTGCCGGACCGCAGAATGACCGCCCGGGAAGTATTCAGCCGCCGAACCGTGAGATTAAGTTCACGCTTGTCCCGGATCGCCGCCTTGAAACCCTCGATGTTCATCACCGGCTCGTTGTCAACCGCAGTAATCAGCTCGTACGGCTTCACTCCCGCCACCGACGCCGGACCACCCGGCATAACCCGCGATATCACCACTCCCGGCGCCGACGCGTCGAAATGGAAGTAATCCCGCACCTCCGGAGTCATCTCCGCCACCGTCAGACCGAACTTGCCCGCATTGTATCGCGGCGCATCCGCATAAGTCGGAGGCGCCGCGCCCAGCACCACCGCCTTTTCCGAGAACTTCCCGTCACGAACCATGCCGAATATCACTTTACCGCCCACTCCGAGCAAAGTGAGCTGACGATTAAACACTCCATCGGAACGCAACCACGGCGGCGGCAACTCGTCAATCAACTGCTCCGGGATGAAATCATACTGTTCCCAGGGGAAATCCTCCATCATATCACTCATCATCATCATGGAAGAATCCAGGTTGATCCGCACCGGAGACGATTCCTGACGCATGAAGAGCAGCACATCTCCGGGACGGATTCCCGCCTGCTCCGCCGGTGATCCCGGAAACACCCGCGAAACCATCAGCCCACGCGACATTCCGTTGAGGAACTCACTGGCCCGGTGTACTTTCGCCAGCTCCGTAGTCAATTCCTGAAATTCAAGTCCAGACCACGCATACTGCGGACTGGCTTTCGCATCAAGCGGCACATTCCAGGGTTCGAGGCCCTTCTCTCCGCTGTCCAGCAGCTGCGCCACCCGGTCCGCTCCCAGCGCTCGCCAGCCTCTGTCATACATTTCCGACCAGCGACGCGTCAGCGGCAACACCAGCAGTTTCCGATCCGGAGTGAAAAGCATCATGTTCTCTTCGTAATAGTCGGAGGCCTGCGGCAATACCTGATTACTGAATTCACGGGAGAAACCACTCAACATCAGCGGCATCAGCTCCATACTGAGCCGCCCGTCATAATTCTGCGCCACCACCCCGATCAGGCGTTCGTCCCTGACCTCCATCGGCGGCTGCCGGAAGAGTTCAATCCCGCTCCCCGGCAGCTTCTCCGCCGGTTTCAACACCAACGCCCCCCAGTTACGCAGCGAACCGACAAACGCACACTCCACTTCCCGCCCGTCGGGAAGAACCACCACCGCCCGTTCCAGACGCGCAGTCCGAGCGGGTTCCAGTTCCGCCAGCGCCAGCACCCGGCCGTCGGACAACACCAGACCAAGCGCATCCACTTCGTTGCTTTTGTAATCCATACTCATCATAATCTGCTCGTAACGGCTGGGCTGTGCAGCTTCTCCACGCAAACGGATCCGAACCGGCAACACGTTTTCCCGGATAAAAGCAACGTATGCATTGAGTTCAGCCTCACGATCCGCCACCGCCACCCGGCGCCACGCTGACGGGGCCGTCGGCAAACCATCGACCGGTAGCTTCTCCTGCAGCGAAATCGTCAACGCCTCACCGCGGTTATTGATCAGCAAGGTATTCGGCATTCCCGGGAGAAAATTGCGTCCCAGCCGGAAATCATGCCGGATCTCCCGGCTTTCCGGACGAATCCCCGCCGTCCGGATTCCCTCCTCGCCGACAATGAAAAACCCGTAC
>CAKUKT010000294.1 GCA_934663655.1 uncultured Victivallaceae bacterium | reverse complement strand
TTCCAGCACTACGGGGTGGTACAGCTGGCGTTGACCGACGCGGAGGAAAAAGCCCGCGTGGAGTGTCGGTTCTCGATGGGAGACGACCGGGTTCAGCGCGGAGTTTTTTCGGCGCAGAGCGCTCCCGGCATGACGGCGGAGCTGCCGGTTTTCCAGAAGGCGGAACCCGGAGCTTACCGGCTGCAGATCACCTACGACTCCACCCGGCGCCTGCTGAATCTGGCACTGCGTAACGCCGAGGGCGAAAAGGTTTATACCGCGGAAAATGTCGCGTTCCGGAAACGGGCGAACTTCAGCAAACTGATCCTCACCGTGACCAGCGATCAGGACCAGAACGGCGAAATCTCCTACCTGCCGGATCGCCAGGCGGTCTACTTCCTCTCCTATGTCGGCAACGAGGGCAATTACGCTTATATGATCGAAGGCACTCTAAACTCCATTAAAATGCGCACCCGGGAGTGATGTTCCGCAAAAAAAACCAGAAACAGGAGTTCAAATCATGAAACATCACGGATTCCAACGGACAGAGTTGTCATTCACGCTGATCGAACTGCTGGTGGTGATCGCGATCATCGCGATTCTCGCCGCATTGTTGATGCCGGCGGTGAGCAAGGTGCTGGTTCGCGGACGTACCGTCTCCTGTGCGAGCAATCTGCGCGAAATCGGCCTTGCCTCGCAGCTCTACTCCGACACCTACAACGGCTGGATCGTTCCCACCGCGGCGGTACCCGGCACCGGATTCGACAAAACCTCCGCCTTTACCTATCTGGCGGCGATAATACATCAGCAGCACGACGGCGGCGGCAATCTGGGAAAGGTATTCATCTGTCCCGCCGACCGGGACGGCGGCAACCGCTATCCATACGACGCGGCGATCACCAGTTACGGCGCGAATGTGGACGTCTCGTATCCTTATGCGGTGGTTCCCGGTTACGAATATATTTCTCCGCTGCTTTACCGGAAACTCTCAAGTTACAAGCAGCAGGCCAAATTGATATTCTTTGCCGACACCAAACAAAGTTCCCAGTTCTGGTCGCTTCAGACGCAATATCTCACGCAGCTGGAGTTCGACCGGCACGGGGACCGGGTGAATTTCGGTTTTCTGGATGGACATGTGGAGACCTGTCCGGGGCAGCAGCTGCTGCCGAAGCTGCTGGCGCATGAATATTATTCCGCGGCGACTCAGGTTCCGTAAAACGAATCGTTTTCAAAACAGGAGCATTGGATGAATAAATTTTCTTGTCAGCTGGAGATCACCCCCTGGATTGCCGAGGGGCACGATCAGGAGACCGGTCTTCCTGCCTTCGCACAGGCGCTGGAGACCATGCGCCGACAGCGGAAGTTGTTCGATTTCGTGATGCCGTGCGTCTGGGCGTGCCGGAGCGACGGCGGTTTTACCGACTCCACCACTCTGACCGGGGATTTCCGCGCAGTTGCCGATGAACTCAACCAGCCCTTCTGGCCGCTGATCGCCGGAGCGTGTGAAACCGTCAACACCGTGGTCGGCGATCCGGAACTGCGGAAGAGAAACATTGCCGAACTCTGTCGATTGCTGCGGGATAACCGTTGCGCCGGAGTAGACGTGGATTATGAATTTCTCCCCCGGGAGCGGCGGGAGGATTTCAATATTTTCGTACGCGACCTCGCGGATGAACTGCATCGTCATGAATTGAAGCTCTCGATCGATCTTCATCCGAAGGTGCGGCCGGATGACCCGTGGTCGATCGGGGCCCAGGCTCAGGACTACGCCGTACTCGGCGAACTGGCGGACATTCTGCATGTGATGTGCTACGACCAGTATCACTTTTCCTACTTCTACAACAATCCGGGGCCGGTTTCCACCCCCGCCTGGACTGACGCGGTCGCCTGTTATGCCTGCTCGGCGATTCCGGCGGAAAAGCTGGTTTTCGGGTTGCCCACCTACGGGTTTGACTGGAATGAGGACGAACCGTCCCGGACCCGCTGCATTTTCTACGCCCAGGTCGCCGCGCTGCGTGAAAAGTATCAGGCCGAGGAGCAGATCGACGAATTGACCGGTCAACCCTTTTTCCGCTACCGGGCGGAAGACGGGGCACGGCATATCGTGTACTGCGAGGATTACCGCAGTCTCGGCAACAAATTCGACGTGCTGGCGAAATATCGTTTCCGGGGACTGGCCTTCTGGGTGCTGACGCTGGAGGATCAGCGGATCTGGGATGAGTTGAGCGCCCGTCTGTTCTGAATGCCGCCTCCGCCGGCTTTGAACCGGTTTTTCACCGGTTGCAGGCAGCGGAGGAGAAAAGTGAACCATGGAAGACAGAATCTACCACGCAGGAACGCTGCAATACAACCGCCTGGGGATGCTCCGGGTCTGCACACTGGTGCTGATAGGGGGATTTTTCTACAATATCGCCGGCTTCGCCATCGTGCCGACCCTGCTTCCGGTGTTTCTTTCCGACTACGGGATGAGCAATCAGAACATCGCGATAATCGCCGGTTCCATTCCGGCGGTGATGAATATGGTGCTCAATCCGCTGATCAGTACCGCCAGCGACCGCACCCGTACCCGCTGGGGGCGTCGTCGGCCGTTTCTGCTTCTGTCGTGTCCGCCGATCTTTCTCACTCTGCTGATCACCGGCTGGGCGCCGGAGATTGGAACATTCCTTCACCGCCTGCTGCCCGGTGGAACACTGTCGGCGACCGCGGTGATTGTCGCGGTCGCGGTGGTGGGTGGAACGCTTTTTCAGCTGGTGAACCTCTTCACCGGCACGGTATACTTCTATCTGTTTCCGGATGTTATTCCCCGGGAGGTGATGGGGCGGTTTATGTCGGTGGTTCAGGTGAACTCCACGGTGGCGGCTTCAGCGTTTCATTTCTTCCTGCTGAAGTACGCTCGGGAACACGCGCAGTGGGTTTATACGGCGGTGGCGCTCGCCTATCTGATCACCATGCTGTTGATGTGTGCGCTGGTTAGGGAGGGTGAATATCCGCCGCCCAATGTCCGGCAGCGGCATTCGGAATCGGTTTTCCGGCACTTCTGGGGCTTGATTCTGATGTATATACGCGAGTGCTTCGGCCATCCGTTCTATCTGGCGCTCTTTATCGGGGTGGCACTGACGCAGGTTTCGACGACCTGCCGGAATCTCTTCAATTTGCTGTTCGCGCTCCGCGAGCTCGGCATGGATGAGTCGCAGTACGGCAAGGTAGTCGGCGTCGGTGGTTTTGTCGCGTTGGCGGCGGTGATCGGCAGCGGAGTGATTCTCGACCGGGTGATGCCGCTGCTGGTGTTCATGGGGACGGGGCTGCTGGTGCTGATATTGAATGTGTTTGGATACTTCTTCGTCACCGGCTACTATTCATTTTACGTGATCGGCGTTTTGACGGTGACGATTTACGCGGTGCAGTTTGTCAGTATTGGTCTGAGTTTCGTCAAATTGTTCCCCCCGGAGAAATATGGCCAGTTCAGTTCGGCCAACGCCTCCTGTTCCTGCCTGTTCATGGTGATCGGCAGTTATTTCGGAGGTAAAGCCGTGGAGATTTTCGGTTATCGGGTCATGTTCATCTGGGATTTCGTCTTCACGCTGATTGCGACCGCCATACTCCTGTACGTCTCCGGCGCCTAC
>CAKUKT010000293.1 GCA_934663655.1 uncultured Victivallaceae bacterium | reverse complement strand
GTCCCGCAATGCCGCCGCAAAAATTTCACTCGCGGAAGCGGAGAGCCTGCTGGTCAACAGCACCACCGGCTTGGTGAAAAGCTGTACTCCATCATTATCCGCCAGGGTTTCCACCCGGCTGTCGGCGCTGCGCACCTGCACCACCGGACCCGCCGGCATGAAAAGCCCGGTGAGTTCCACCGCCTCCGCCAGGCTGCCGCCGCCGTTGCGACGCAAATCAACGACCAGCGCCTCCACGCCCTTCTCATTGAACTCCTTCAGGATTCGCGCCGCGTCCGCACTGCAGCGCTTGGCATCCTTGCGTCCGGAGGCCACTCCTTCAAAATCCATATAGAAGCTCGGCAGCGTCAACACGCCGATTTTCGTGGTGCCTCCGGAGCCATTGTCGACTTCGCGGATATCCCCCCTGGCCTCGCTGTCCACCAGCTTGACCTCGGCCCGGGTGATGGTGATATTTTCCGGAACCGCGTTGCGACCCTTTTCACCGGGAAGCACCGTCAACGTGACCCGGCTGTTCACCGGCCCGCGAATGTAACGAACCGCCTTGGAAACCGGCATATCGATCACATCCACCGTCTCCCCGTCTTCCTGAGTCACGGCAATGATCCGATCTTCGACCTTGAGCCTCCCGTCAACCGCCGCCGGTCCCCCGGGCACCAGTGAAACAATCTTGATGAAACCATCTTCACTGGTCAACGTCGCCCCGATACCGGTCAGTGACAAGCTCATCTGTATATCGAAATCCTCATTCAACTGAGGCGGGTAATAACTCGAATGCGGACCGTAACTCTGCGCAAGCGTATTCAGGTAGATGCCGAGAATATCGATCTGTTCGCGCTGATCGATATCGTTGCCGATGTCACGAAGCCGTCTGAGCACCCGTTCCTCCGGAGTTTTTCCCGACCAGCGCTTCATCGATTCGACGGTCTTTTTCGCCTCGGGATCCGTCTCCGCCTCTTCGTTGACGGCCCGGTCGAAAAGCCGGTAGTACAGAACATCATTCTTGAGCCGCAGCTCCCACTGTTTGCGCAGCTCCTCACTGGTCGCCGCGCGCGGCTGTTTGCTGCGGTCAATCACGTAACTTTCATCCGTCGTGAAATCAAACGGCTGTTTCAACCGCTCTTCGGCAAATTCCCGGAACTCCTGATGGCGACGACGGAATAACTCGTAAACCGAAAACGCCCAGGAGTATTCACCACGCCGCAGCTCTTCGGCAAGCTGATCGCGGTGGCCGGCAAAACGCCGGATATCCTCTTCGCTGAAAAACAGATGCTGCGGGTCAAGCGCATCGAAATATTCATCGAACACCTGCTGCGACATCTCCCGGGTCAGCGGCTGATGGCGGTAATGTTTACCGGCAAACAGATGTGAAGTCAGCCGGGTTATCAGCTTGAGTTCTTCATCACTGTATGCACGCACCCCGGGATTCGAAGCGGCAACGCTCACGGCCGCCGCGGCGAATATTGCCGCCAGCGGTAAAAATAATCTTTTCCATTTCATCTTCACAGCTCCTCCTTTTATCCAATCGTTCATAACTGAACCGTTTTTTTCACCTCATCGGGCGGCACCTGTATCCACCTGGAACCACTCCCCTGCACCGCCGTCCCTTTTTCGCTCCCCCGCCGGGAAAACGACGCACTCACTGCGATTCCGAGGCAACCGCGTCATCGACTTCCCCGCATCCGGTAAACGACCGATGGTTCCAGCACTCCTCTCCTGGAAACGCAAGTTCCTGCAATCCGGCAAATTCCGCCCGGGTTATTTAAAAACAATATAACTCTTTTCGGTCTAAAATCAACCCGTGGTCCCGAAAAAATTTTTCATCATTCCGGAACCGGAACTCCAACCAGTCGGCGAAAAATCTCCCCCCGCTCCCGGTAATCGCGAAACATATCCATACTCGCACAGGCGGGGGAGAGCAGTACCGTATCTCCCGGACGAGCCAGCGTGCGCGCAACTTCCACCGCCGCGGGAAAATCGGTACCGCAATCAACCGTTTCCACTTCCGGAGGCAGAACCGCAGCAATCCTCTCCCGCGCCCCGCCGAACAACACCGCCGCCCGCAATCGCGGCGCCAGCGTCGAAAGCGCCGAAAAATCCATTCCCTTGTCCAAGCCGCCGAGCAGCAGCACCAGCGGACCGTCCACCGCCGCCGCCGCCGCCAGCACCGCCGCTGGATTGGTGGCTTTGGAGTCATTGATGTACTTCACACCGTCAATTTCTCCGACCAGTTCGATCCGGTGCGCCCCGAAACGGAAATCGCGCACCGCATCGACCAACCCGGAGACGAAAAATTGTTCCGGCGGCACGAAACGCAGCACCAGTTCCAGCGCCGCCGCCAGATTCTCGATATTGTGCGGAGCCTGAAACGGCGTCTCCGCCAACCGGAACAGCCGGCGACCATCGGCAAACACGGTTCCATCAGCCACCGTCACCCGGCGGGACGCCTCCGGAAACGACAACCCATATACCCGTCCCGCTTCCGGTACCCGATCAAAAATCCGCTTCTTCACCTCGCAATACTCTGCAAATCCCCCCCGGTAACGATCCTCATGGTCGGAGGCGAGATTGAGCAACACCGCCGCCGCCGGTGCGAAATCACGTACCAGTTCCAGCTGGAAACTGCTGACTTCCACCACCGCCACCTCCGGCAAATTCCCGCCGTCAACCGCGGTCGCGGCAAATTCACTGAGCGGCACCCCGATATTCCCCGCCGTCACTGCCCGGACGCCCAGCGCTTCAAGCAGCCACGCCGTCAATTCCGTCGTCGTCGTCTTGCCGTTGGTTCCGGTGACCGCCAGCACCGGGCGCGGGAAATGACGGAAACCAAACTCCAGTTCACTGATCAACTCCGCCCCGGATTCCCGCGCCTCGCGGTACAACGCCGATTTCAACGGATGCACGCCCGGACTGGCGACAACAAGTTCCGCCTCTCCCAGCGACGCCCCCGGGCCATCGGAAACAATCCGGCAATCCATCCCCAATGCCTGCGCCAGCCGTTCCGCCGCCCGACCGGAAACCCCGCCGCCCAATATCACCACTTTTTTCATCACCACACCATTTTTCCCTGTCTGACGGAATCTGACGGCCATCCTGCGCCCACCGACGAACGCGGTGCCGGGAACAACTGACCTCCGGCTTCGACAAAAAAATTCTCCGGTTCATACGCGGGATTGCGGGGAAATAATTCATGGGCCTTGCCGATGTACTCCCGAGCCGCTTCCCGATTACCGCGCCGTACCTCCAGCATTGCCATCCGCCGGTAAACCGCCGGACGCCGCGGATTGATCCGCCTTGCTTCCTGATAACGCGCCTCCGCCGCCACCAGATCGCCACGAGCCATTTCGTAATCCCCGGCCAGTTCACGCGCCGCCGCCAGACCGGGGCGGTACGCCGTCACCCGCCGGAACGCCCTTTCGATCGCCGCCGGAGTAACGCGAGACGCCTCTTCCGCCGAGCCGGGCATCAGCAGATCGTAAAAACGGGCAAAAGCTACCTCCCCCTGAACCCAACGCCAGCTGCCCCACAGCGACCCCACGGCCATCATCAGCACGAACGCCGCCGCCACCAGCATTCCGGCACGGGGAGACGGCGCCGGCTCATGC
>CAKUKT010000292.1 GCA_934663655.1 uncultured Victivallaceae bacterium | reverse complement strand
AAATTGGCCTGATCGAATGGGGGAATGAAAAGATCCCAGTCCAGCGTGAACCGGGGCATCCCTTCCTGAAGCATCGCCTGACCGCCGATCACCACATAACGGACACCAGCGTCATTCAGCTTTTTCAGGAGTTCTTCCATTTGATTCCCCCTTGAGCGGCAATCCGCTTCAGATATTCCCGTTTCCAGGCGTTCATTTCCTCGTAGTTTCGGAAAGACTGCTTGGAAAACGGGGGCAGATTGCACGGCTCCGGAAACTTCATAACCGGTGGATGTTCCAGCCAAAGCCGTATTTTCTGTTCTCGAATATCCATGATGATCTGCCGCTTTCTCTTTGCATTCTAAATATAGCTGATTTTTCTGGAAAAACAAGAAGGAGGATCTGTATTATGTTGAAACTCAATGCGTCGTATTCAAAGAAGGTTCCGGCCGGGGAAGAGTATTCGAGCCAGAGCTTCCATGCGTCGGTCGAAGTCGAACTTCCGGACGGACTCACGCAGGATCAGCTGCAGGCTCGGATTCATGAGACGTTCGACCTCGTACGGAATTCGGTCGAAGCGGAACTGCATGGAAATGTGCCCCGCAATCATGAGTGGTATCCCGCCGCAGAAGAGCGCAAAACCGCGCCGCAGGGCAACCGGGCAGCGGGTCGTCAGAACGACGTTCCCGCGAGTCCGAAACAGCTCTCATACCTGCTCGATTTGGCGCGTCAGCGAGGAGTGACTCCGCAGCAGATCGCCGCGCAGCATGGTGTGCCGGATGTGCGGCAGTTGAGCAAGCGGCAGTGTTCGGAACTCATCAACAGCTGGAGGGCGGCATGATGGCGACCATCGATGAACTGCGGCAGAAACCGCACTGGTCTTACTCGGCGTTGAATACCTATCTCAACGTCTGTCAGCTGCAATACTTCTACCGTTATGTGGAGCAGCCCGAGATCGAACGGACTTCGGTCTGTCTCCCGTTCGGCAAGGTGTTCAACGCTGCTGAATTCGAAGCTGACCTCAAGGCGTGGGGCATCATTCCCTGAATCAAAAAAACGGCGTCCGCGGGGGAATGGTTTCGCCGCGGGCGCCGTGCCGTTTTGCCGCTGTCGAACTAGAGGAAACGTTCGGCGGGCAGGAAGCCGCTCTGGCGGAACGCCTTCTCCATGATGTCTGTCACTGCGATACCGTTTTCGATGGTGATCGGATAGGGTATGTCGTTGACAATGGCGTCGTAGACGTGTTTCCAGATCTCCGACATCGGGATGGGCGGAATTTCGACGAACTGTTCGATAAAGGTGAGCGTTTCATCGAAGTTGCCGTACTGCATCGGTGGATTTTCCGGATGAGGCTTGAGCGGTTTGAATGCGATTTCCGGGTCGACGTAGCGCATTTTGATCCGGCCGTCGACCGGGTAGATCAGCGTGCCCCGGGAGCCCTGGACTTCCAGTTCGCGCCCGGGGAGGGTGTGGGCGCCGGAAATCTCAATATCGGCGACACGCCCGTTTGCCGCCTTGAGCAGCAGTTTGATGTGGTCGTCGCCGTCGCCGATGCTGATGATCGAGCGGATATTCGCCCAGAGATCGACCACCGGAGAATCGAGATACTGCAGTGCCTGATCGATGATGTGCGGTCCCCAGTTGGTAAAGAGACCGCCGCCGAATTCGGTCATGGTCATCCAGTCGTTGCGGCGGCAGTAGCCGACACTGCGGTAGAGCTTGACGGTGTTGATTTCGCCGAGTACGCCGGTGGCGATCAGCTTCATCGCTTTCTGGAAGGGAGCTTCGAAGCGGCGGTTGTGGCGGAGAAAGATCTTTCCCGGATACTTTTTATCCGCCTCGGCCAGCGTCGCCATCTCCCGATTGTTCAAAGCGTATGGCTTGTCGATGTTGACGTATTTGCCCGCTTCCAGCGCCTGAAGCGCCATCGGGACATGTTCCGGATGGCGGGTGGCGATCGAAATGAGCTCGACATTGTCATCGTTAAGCATCTCGCTGTAATCGGTGTAGAGTTTGGCACCCTTGAAGCGATCCGGCAGATTTTCAAGCCGTTCCTTCGCGTGGTCGCAGGCGGCGGCGATGGCGAAACGGTCGGGATACTGGGCGACTTCCGAGGAGTGCATGCCGATTCCGGCGCGCCCGAGACCGACGATGCCGACTTTGATGATTCTGGACATGGAAATATTCTCCTTTACTGTTTCTGATGAAGCGCGCTGGTGTCGATAGACGAGAGTGGATTCGGCGTACGGATTGGTTCCGACGGCTCGGGGCAGGGGGTGACCCGCGGCGGCAGGATCGCCGCCGGAGCGACGAAACGGATCGCGTTGGCGATCACCCGCTGGATGTTGGCGTCGTGATAGATCGCATAGGTTTCGTGGCCGGGCGA
Source organism: uncultured Victivallaceae bacterium (assembly GCA_934663655.1). Classification (GTDB taxonomy): domain Bacteria; phylum Verrucomicrobiota; class Lentisphaeria; order Victivallales; family Victivallaceae; genus UBA1784. The sequence goes on along the minus strand of CAKUKT010000292.1, from coordinate 1,257 downwards.
GAAGTAGAAGATCTTCCCCGCGTCGCGCTGGAAAAGCATACCGCTGCGGAAGACATCGCCGCCTTCGAACCAGGACATGAAAATGATCTTGCCGTCGTCCGGCAGATCGAACCGCTCACCGTACATTTCGCTGTGCGGCAGCGCGAAGGTTTCGGGGACACCTTCGACGATCGGGTGGCCGGTCGCAACGACGCGGAGGCGCTCCTTTTCTCCGACCTCGCGCCAGCGCAGCCGGCAGCTGGTGCCCATCATCCGGCGGAAGATCTTCGAATAGTGACCGGAGTGGAGCACGATCAGCCCCATACCGGAGAGGATGCGGAGGCGGATTTTCTCCACCAGCTCATCCGCGACCCGGTCGTGGGCGCAGTGACCCCACCAGAGCAGGACCTCGGTCCGGTTGAGCAGTTCATCCGGCAGGCCCTGTGCAGGCTCTTCGAGGGTGCCGGTATGGATCTCAAGATCCTCCGCGGCGAGCTTTTCGGCGAGAAAGGCGTGAATCCCTTTCGGATAGATGCCGCGGATGTGATCACCGACCGGCCCCTTTTCCTGCTCGTGGACGAATTCATTCCAGATGGTGACTTGAATTTTTTTCATACAATTTACCTGTTGAAATTCTCTTTCAGGAAACGGATGCTTGAAGCGAAGGAGCCGAAGGGATCGCTGGTGTCCCCGTCATGTTCGACCACCCAGCAGCAGACTCCGGCCCGGCCGGCGGCATCCAGAATCCGTTTCCAGTCGAGATTCCCTTCGCCGACCGGCATCATGACCGATCCGTTGCAGTCGCAGAAGGGTTTCATACCGTAGTCCTTGAGGTGAAGAACCTCCTGGCGCCCGGCGAGCTTTTCGATCCAGCGGACCGGGTCGGCGCCGCCCTTCTGAACCCAGTAAGTGTCGAGTTCTGCATCGAGTTCCGGCGCTTCGGCGTAGAGAATCTCCAGCATCGTGCGGCCGTTGAACCGTTCGAATTCGACCGAATGGTTGTGATAGGCGAGCGTGACGCCGGCGGCGCGGAATTTCTTTGCCGCCTCGTTCAATTCATGAGCGAGAGCGATCACTTCGCCTTCTCCGGTCGGCCGCCAGTGCGGGAAGGGGTAGGCGGTGTGGCGGCAGCCGAGTTCGAGGAGCCTGGCCGCCTCTTTTTCCGGTTCTTCGATGATGGTTTGCGCAAGGGAGTGGCTGGTCGGTGCCGTCAGACCTTCGTCGTGAAGCATCGCGGCGAGATCGGCGGTCGGCATCGGGGCGATTGAGCTGGTGAGC
>CAKUKT010000291.1 GCA_934663655.1 uncultured Victivallaceae bacterium | reverse complement strand
GGACATTAACAGTTGCTTGTTCATTTCACTTCTCCTGTTGTTGCTATGTTCCGTAACCGGTTGCCGGCAGGAACTTCGCGTTGTTTTTCTCCTCCAGCGGGCCGCGGTCGACACAACCAACCGCGCCGAGAATATTAAACTCAATTAAAATAACCCCCGGGAAACAATTTTGCAAATCATTTCCGGGGGTTGTGAGCAAAAAGCCGGCGATTATTTGCCGTATTCAATTGCCGCCTGAGCCGCGGCCAGACGTGCGATCGGCACCCGGTACGGGCTGCAGGAGACGTAGTTGAGGCCGACCCGGTGGCAGAAGGCCACCGAACGACCTTCGCCGCCCTGTTCACCGCAGATGCCGAGCTTCAGATCCTTGCGGGTCGAACGACCTCCCTTGACCGCAAATTCGATCAGACGACCGACTCCTTCGACATCGATAGTCTGGAAAGGATCAGCGTCGAGGATCTTTTTGTCAAGATAGTCGGGCAGGAACGCACCGATGTCGTCGCGGCTGAAGCCAAACGTCATCTGGGTGAGGTCGTTGGTGCCGAAGCTGAAAAATTCCGCTTCCTCCGCCAGTTCATCCGCCAGCAGCGCGGCGCGGGGAATTTCAATCATCGTGCCGGTGAGGTATTCGAGCTTGTCGAAACCGAATTTCTTTTCCACTTCAGCGGCAACCCGCGCAAGAATTGCTCTCTGGAATTTGATTTCCCGCGGCTCGCAGCTGACCGGAATCATGATCTCGGGTTTGCAGGCCATCCCATCCCGCCGCAGTTCCGCCGCAGCTTCGAGAATGGCGCGCATCTGCATCTCGGACACCTCCGGATAAGTGATCCCGAGCCGCACACCGCGATGGCCCATCATCGGATTGGTCTCGTGGAGAGCATCCGCGCGTTTGGCGATCTCCTCCATGGTGATCCCGAGAGCTTCAGCAAGTTCGCGCCGCTTGGCAGGTTCATTAGGCACAAATTCGTGCAGCGGCGGGTCGAGCAGCCGGAAAGTCACCGGAGCTCCTTCCATTGCCATCAAAGTACTCTTGACATCTTTCTTCACATAGGGGAAGAGTTCATCGAGGGCCGCGACCCGTTCGGCGGTCGTCGCGGAGAGAATCATCTTGCGCAGATGGAAGAGCGGTTTTTCACTGTTCTTGCCGTAAAACATGTGTTCGGTGCGGAAGAGGCCGATTCCGTCGGCGCCGAAGTTGCGGGCAATTTGCGCATCCTCGGGATTGTCGGCGTTGGCGCGGACTCCCAGAACCCGGAACAGATCGGCCAGCTGCATGAAATGCTGGAACTTCGGGTTTTCACTCGAATCAACCATCGGCACCGGTCCGGCGTAAACGTAGCCGCGGGTACCGTTGATGCTGATCGTTTCCTGATCTCCGAAAATCCGGTCGCCAACCCGCATGATCCGGGCCGCTTCGTCAACCTTGATCATGCCGGCGCCGACGATGCAGCACTTGCCCCAGACCAGCGCCGCGTGGCTGGTCATGCCGCCGCGGGCGGTGAGAATGCCGGTGGCGGCACGCATACCTTCCACATCTTCGGGATTGGTTTCCTCGCGAACCATGATTACCGCCTCGCCACGTCTGGCGGCTTCGACCGCCTCCTCGCTGGAGAAGACGATTCTGCCCACTGCGCCGCCGGGACCGGCGGGCAGACCCTTGGCGATCGGGGTAAGCCCTTTTTCCGCCTTGGGGTCGAGAATCGGGTGGAGGAGTTCGTCAAGCTGGTTGGGGGAGACCCGCATCACCGCGGTTTTTTCATCGATCATCTTTTCATCGAGCATGTCCATCGCCATATTGAGAGCGGCAGTACCGGTGCGTTTGCCGACCCGGCACTGGAGCATGAACAGCTTGCCCTCCTGAATCGTGAACTCGATGTCGAGCATATCATGGTAGTGCGCCTCCAGCTTGTTGCGGATATCGAAGAGCTGCCGGTAGATTTCCGGATAGAGCTCTTCCATCGAGGGCAATTCCTTGTTCTGCTCGTTTTTGGTATCGTTGTTGAGCGGGTTCGGGGTGCGGGTGCCGGCGACGACATCTTCTCCCTGGGCGTTGATGAGCCATTCCCCGTAGAACTTGTTGTCTCCGGTAGCCGGATCGCGGGTGAACGCCACCCCGGTGGCGCTGCTGTCGCCCATGTTGCCGAACACCATGCTCTGAACGTTGACCGCCGTACCCCATTCGTCGGGGATGCCTTCAATGCGGCGGTAGCTGACCGCTTTTTTGCCGTTCCAGCTTTTGAGCACCGCGATGATGCCGCCGTGCAGCTGGGCGCGGGCGTCGTCGGGAAATTCGCGACCGAGGGTGGCCTTGACCTGCTCCTTGAACCTGGCGCACAGCCACTTGAGATCATCGACGTTGAGATCGGTGTCGCTCTTGTAACCCTTTTCCTCCTTGAGCGCTTCCATGATTGCGTCAAGTTGACGACGAATCGCCTGGCCTTCTTCAGGTTCAATGCCTTCGGCTTTTTCCATCACCACATCACTGTACATCATAATGAGACGGCGATAGGCGTCATATACGAAACGTTCATTTCCGGTCTTGGCAATCAGACCGGGAATAGTCGCGGTCGAAAGCCCGACATTGAGCACGGTTTCCATCATTCCGGGCATGGAACTGCGCGCGCCGGAACGGCAGGAGACCAGCAACGGATTATCCGGATTGCCGAATCCCATTCCCATGGCTTTTTCGACCAGCGTCATTGCGGCATCGACCTCTTTTTCCAGTCCATCGGGGAGTCGGTCGCCGTTTTTGAAGTAGTCTACACAACATTCGGTCGTAACAGTAAAACCGGGAGGCACGGGAAGTCCGAGTTTAGCCATCTCCGCCAGGTTGGCGCCTTTGCCGCCGAGCAGATTGCGCATCGAACCGTCCCCCTCGGTGAGAGAACCGCCGAAGCTGTACACATACTTCTTCATCTTTTCCGCCATCTTCTTCTCCTTCTTGGCAGTTTCGGCCGGGCAAGTCACTCCTTCATTTCTCCGGCCACACGTGATTTTACCTGAATTTACCTATCGTTTTCAGGATCGCCCGTTTTTTCGGATTTCTGTCCAGACCGAAGAACATAAATGAGCCGTAAACTTCGATCGGATATGGCACGCCGTTGATATAGGTGCGCCCGCTTTTTTCCAATTCCTCAATTCGCTTCTTCTGCGTTTTCGACACCCGGTCGTATTTGTAAACGCCGATTTCGCTGCCGGCGATTTCAATGCCGACGGCGTCGGTGGCGAGGAATGGATCGGGGGGAATCTTGCGAACTTTGCCGACTTTTATGCCATCGCGCTCAAGATAGGTGGCGAAGTCCTCGGGGGCGAGGTAGTTGTTGTCGGCGGAAAAAAATACGCATCCGGAGATGACGAACAACACCGCCAAAACAAAAACATACAGAATCGGTTTCATATTCTCCTCCGACATTCGGAGCCGCGCGGAGACCTGAAAATTACGGTACTCAGCGCTGCTCTGGTTCCAACAGTCAAACGCCATGCTGCAGCATGTCCGGCAGGCATGGCGTCAATCCTTTTAATATAGTACTGAATAAAAGGTAATTCAAGCGAAAATTCCATCGTTATTTAAAGTTCGATGGAACGCGAAACCTGAAGAATACGATTGAAATAGGAAAGCGCCTCCCGGGCTTTTTCCGCTTCCGGAGCATCCTTGAGC
>CAKUKT010000290.1 GCA_934663655.1 uncultured Victivallaceae bacterium | reverse complement strand
CAGCTGCTGGTGTGGTGGCTGATTGCGTGCGTGGAGGTGATTCCCACCACCGTCAGCGGCGGAGCGGTCGCCGGTGATTTCATCCGGGTGTCGCTGCTTTACAGTCTCTGGACGGTGGGAGCCGTATTGGGATTGTCCTCGATCTGGCTGGGATGTTATGCGATGGCGCATGACATTGATAATTATCAACTTCACATGGTGGTCAGCAAGCCGGTGGCGCGCTGGACGATCTGGCTTGGCAAGTGGTTCGGGGTTAATCTGGTCAACATGCTGCTGTTGCTGATCGCCACTCTGGCGATATATGCGATTGTCATGTATCGTTTCAACAACGAGGAGTTTTCCGCCGGAGACAAGGAGCGCATTCGCAATGAGGTGCTGGTTGGTCGCCGGGTTTTCATGCCGGATCAGCCGGACTTCGAACAGGAGGTTCGCGAACGGGTCAAGGAAAAGGTGCGGCGTCTTCAGGAGCAGGGGAAGGGCGTCGATATGACTCCGGAAAACCAGGACCGGCTGATCGAAAGTGCGAAGGCGGAAGTGGGCGCCAATGCGTCGGAGGTGCCTTTTCAGCGGGTTCGCGGCTGGGTATTCAGCGATCTTCCCCGTAAGATTGACCGTCCGCTTTACCTGCGTTACCGGCCCTATGTCGGCAAAGTTTCCAGTGAAGATCAGCGCAACACCCGGATCTGGTGGCAGGTCGGGATGCCGCAGGTAGTCGAAAATGAGACTCCCGGAAGCGTATTTGAGCAGAAAAACAGCGGTTATCAGCTTTTCATGGTGCCGCTGACGCAATATCCGGAACAGTTGTGGTCGGGGGTTTTCCACGAGAAGGAGTTCACTCCTGATATGAAGATCATCACTCCCGACAATAAGATTTTCGTCTCGCTGGTTAATTTTGATGATTCGCAATCCACGCTCTACTTTCAGCCGGCAGATGGGCCGAAGCTGATGATTGCGGTCACGGGATTTTTCCAGAACTATTTTCGTGCGGTGCTGGTAATCGCGTTACAGTTGTTGATTCTCTCCGGATTCGGCTGTGCGTTCGGTGGTTTTTTGACCATGCCGACGGCGATTTTCGTGGTTATCAGTTATCTGTTGTTCGGAAGTTTCTCGGTGTTTCTGGTCAGCCACACCGTCAACAGCAATACGGTTGAACGGCTGGGGCAGGGGCTGGCGGAGTTTGTACTCCGGATAGTGATTCCGTTGCAGCGTTTCGAGGTTACCGATCTGGTGGCCGGAGGTGAATTGATCGAATGGTCGTTGATCGGGAAACTGTTCTGGAGTTACTTCATATTGCGGGCGGTGCCGGTGTTCCTTTTCGGCATATATTTCTACCGGCGGCGTGAGTTGGGTTTGGTGATTCGCAAATGAACAACAGATTTCGTACAATATCAATGTATCTGGCGTTGACGGTGGTCACGCTGGTGATGCTGGTCGGAGTTCGTTCGGTGGAGCGTGCTCTTGATGATCAGGTAGCGGAGTATAATCTTCGTTTCACCGGGCAGATTCGTAATGCGCCGCCGCTGGTGGCGTTCACGACGGTGGCGCTCGGCAGTTTCCGCGGACTGGTGGCGGATCTGCTCTGGCTGCGAGCCGGTTCTCTGCAGGAGAAGAAGAGCTATTTTGAGATGGTTCAGCTTGCGCAATGGATTACCGATCTGCAGCCGACCTTTTCCGGTGCGACGGCTTATCTGGCCTGGAATATGGCCTACAACATTTCCGTCACCTGTTCGAGTCCGGAGGAACGCTGGCGGTGGGTTAACGAAGGGATCCAGCTGATTCGGAACAAGGCTCTCCTCTACAACCCCGAGGACCCGATTATCTACAAGGAACTGGCCTGGATATTCCAGCACAAGCTCGGCAATATTCTGGACGACGCCAACTTATATTACAAGAATCAACTGGCGATTCAGATGATGAACATCGTCGGAGGCGATCCCGACTGGGAGGCGATGGCGGCAGCTCCGGCCGGGGAAAAGGAATTTATGCGTGCTTATCCCCCCGAGGCGCCGTTGTGGACGGTGGTTAGGGAAGCTGGATTCCAGAACTACGAAGAGCTTTACAATGCGTTTAAATCCACGGAACCGGCCGCTTTACCGCCGGAACTTGTCGCTCGGTTGTCCGGGAGTGACAACCTCGCAACTGATCTGCTCAATTATTTCCGGGCGGAACTTCTGCGGGAACGGTTGAAACTGGAGTCATCGTACATTGTTGAACTCAACAACCGTTACGGAATGATGGACTGGCGGGTTCCGGAATCGCAGGCGATTTACTGGGCCTCGATGGGAATACTCAAGACCCCCGGCCACAAGGATATCAGCTGTGACCGGATCATTGCGCAATCGCTCAACGAGGCGTTCCGTTCCGGGCGTCTGTTGATGATCGACGAACGCAACTTTGAAAGTCTGCAGGTGGTTCCGAATCTCGCCCTGGTGGATTCGGTTTACAAAACTTATGTGGATACTCAGGAAACATATGATGGTTCGGCCTCCTATTCCAGTTTCATGGGGGCGAGAATCAACTTCATCAAGGAGGCGATCACGATTCTCTACAACTACGGCAGTTTCAAAAAGGCAGAGGAGTATTACCGTCTGCTGCTCAAGGAAGAGCCGGGGCGTAAGGATGCCAGTGTCGAGGAGTTTGTGATGGCCTACTGGGCGGAAGAGGTGAAAGACGCCGGAGTCAAGAAGGCCAGCGAAATCATCAGCGGGTTGATTTTCCGCAGCATCAACTATGAGTTGTACAACGACCATGATGCGGCTCTCGCCAATGAACGTATGGCGAGATATATTTACCGGCATTACATGAGTGAATGGGGTAATATGGAGCGAACCAAATTGCCACCGTATTCAGAAATGAAAAAGACGGTTACGGAAACGTGTCTGAAGGTTTTTCCGCCGGCGATGGCGGAATTGTTGAAGGCGCGGATCGCGGTTGAACAGGCTGCCGCTGAGGCGGAGAAAAATTCCGAGATGGAGGCGGTCCCCAGTGAAGCCGAGGCGCGCAAGTGAGTGAAAATCTGGAAGAATGGTTATGTTTCGGAAGCAGCGTCATACTGGCGATGTTGCTCTCGCATATTTGTTCCTTGCTTGAGGCCTCTATTCTCAGCATCACCCCGAGCCAGCTGGCGGAAATTCGTCAGAAATCGCCGCGTAATGGAAAAATCGTGCAGAGTTTGAAGCATGACATCGATCGTCCAATTGCGGTAATATTGATCATCAACACGGCTGCCCACACCATCGGCGCGGCGGTGGCCGGTGCAAGTTTGAATGCGCTCTATCAGGGGCGTTACATGGGGATATTCTCGTTGGCCTTCACGCTGTTGATGGTTCAGTATACGGAAATTCTCCCCAAGACGCTTGGCGTGCGGTTTAATTCAGCGATACTTGCGGTGGCGGCCCGGCCATTGCAGGTCGCGGTGGTGATTCTTTCGCCGTTGATCAAGCTGACTCACTGGATCAACCGTCCGTTTGAGTTGCGGCGTCCGAAGCGTCCGAGCACCACCGAAGAGATATCGGCGCTGGCGGCGCTGGCGCGGAGTTCCCAGGCGATTTCCAGTCGTCAGGAGCGGATAATCCGGATGGTTCCGCGGCTCTCCGAACGTACCGCGAAGTCGGTGATGCTTGATGTTGACAATATCTCGTTTTTGAGTTCCGAACTTTCACTTTCCGAGGCGATGAATCT
>CAKUKT010000289.1 GCA_934663655.1 uncultured Victivallaceae bacterium | reverse complement strand
AAATATGGGCGTTTATTCACGGTTCCGGGGTGCTGGAACTCAACGGAACGCCGATCGCCCGGCTCGACGGCAACCGGTTGATGCGGCGGGTTGCGGTCGGCCCGATGCTTAAAACCGGCGACAACACCGTTACGATCAGGGGTACCCGCGATCGTAACGATCCACTTACCGGGGTGATTGCCGGGGTGCTCTGGGAGGACGAAAACGGCAAACATGAACTTTTTTCTGATGAGACGTGGCGGGCGAAGTTCAACGGAGTGGACGTTGCAACGGCGGTAACCGGCATCGATCGCGGCGGCCGGCGCTTCATGCTGCGAAACCTCGCCGACGCGGAATTGACCGGCGCGGACGAACGACTTCTGGAACTCGACCGGCTGGTCAGGCCGATCGCCCTGACTCTGAACGGGAAAGCCGTTAAAGCTGAAGAGTTTCGGGTATTGTTCGACGGGATTCTGACCGATAAACCCAATCTGCGGACTCCGGCCACCGCTGTACTGGAATTTGATTTCGGGCGGGAGGTTCAGCTAGAAAAGCTGCGTATTTACAGCGGTTATATCGGCAATACCGGAAATGCTTCCACCGCAATGAACCTCGCCGCAGTACGCCTGGAAGGAAGTCCCGCTTCCGGAACCTCAGTTCAGCTCGCCGAAGAGCTGCAACTGCCGGCGGCGACTCCGGGAGACACGGCCGATTTTCATTGCGAAATCAAGTTCAAACCGGTCCGGATCCGGCGGCTGCGGATCTCCGCTCTGGAATCCAGCGACAGCGGCGAACGTCTCAACGGCCCGGTGACCCCGAAACAACGCGGCATCTACTGGCGCGAAATCGAATTTCTCGGTTCTCCAACCCAACCAACCAATTCCACAAGGCGGTGAAAAATGGAACATTCATTTACAGTTCGAGGAAAAACCATCGGCGGCGGACGGATTTTCATGACCGCGGAGATCGGTTATGCCCCGATGGGAAACATCAACTACGCGAAGACGATGATCCGCGCCGCGGCCGACGCCGGCTGCGACGGTTGCGACATGTTCAGCTGCAGCCATGGACGCAACTTCGCGTTTTCGCAGTTCAGCGACACCCGCCCCGGCGAAGGAATCCCCGCCTACTACGAACATGTACGAAAATTGCAGTTCACTTTTGAGGAATGGCAGGAACTCTTCCGTTACGCCGACGAATGCGGGGTTATACTCTATCAGACGCCGCTGGATGTCGATGCGGTACGCATGGCGGACAGACTCGGAGTGCCGATGGTCAACATCAATTCCGATGACATCAACAATCCGCTGCTGCTCCGGGCGGTCGCCGAACTCGGCGTGCCGGTGACCATGCACGATATCAACGCCACGCTGTCGGATGTTGAATCCGCGGTGATGACCTTGCGCGGTTACGGGGTGAAAAATCTGGTGGTGCTCCATTCGACGCAGGAAAGCGGCGATGAAGATACGTTGTTCGCCTCGGCCAATCTGGAGGTGATCAACACCTATCGTCAGGCGTTCGGCGGGCTGGGGGTGCTGGCCGGATGTGTCGAACACACGTCAAGTGATTTTCTGATCTACACCGTGGCCGCGTTCCGCCCGGCGGTGCTGAGCAAGCATATCTACATCGACGTGCCGGACCGGAATGTGCCGGACGCACCCTGTTCGGTGAACGTCGAATATTACGCCGCCATGGTCAAAAAGCTGCGCTATTCGGAAATGGCGCTCGGGGTCGGCAATAATCAGCTGCTGGTCTCTCTCTACAACGGGGTGGAGAATACCGACCGTTACAAGCGTCGCAAAGTGCTGGTCGCGGCTCGGGACATCCCGGCCGGCAAGGTGATCGACGAAAACGACATCATGGCCAAGCGACCGGGGCACTTCGGCGGGCTGTCGGGATGGAATGCCCGGATCATCATCGGGGCGACGGCGCGGACAGATATCGCTTTCGACACAATTTTGTCTTTCAACCACTTCGAGAACTTCCCCGATCAGGATTACAAATTCCCGGAACTTCAGAAGGTAATAGTCAAGGATATCAACAATGCCCGCAATGCCTGAATCATCAGCGACGGAATGCCTGCCGATGCGCCGAGTGTTCGTGCTCGGCGACAGCATCTCCATCTATTACGGTCCCGAACTCAAACGCCTGCTGGCCGGTCGTTTCATCTATGGACGCAAAGGCGAAGGCATCGACCCGGGGGATCTGAATAAAACCAGCCTGATAAACGGCGGGGATTCCGGAGACTGCCGCCGTTATCTTGAAAATTTCCTGCCCCGGACCGATCTACTGCTGTGGAACTGCGGCCTGCACGATATAAAAACCACCGATGCCGGACGACAGGTGGAACTGCCGCGCTACCGGGAAAATCTTGCGGCGACAGTCCCGCTCATCCTCGCCGCGGGGATCCAGCTGGTGTGGATAGAAACCACCCCGGTGGAGGACGCAAGACATAATCGACTCTGTACAACCTTTCGCCGTTTCAACGCCGACGTGCTGGAGTACAACGCGGCGGCGCGGGAAATTATGCGCCGCTTTGCGGTTCCGGTGATTGATCTCTACACCTTCACCTCTTCGCTCGGCGGCCCGCTCTACAGAGATCATGTTCATTTCACCGACCAGGTCGCGGCAAAACAGGCAGGATTCATCGCCGGTCAAATCGAATGACCGGCAGTACGGCTCAGGAGATCGAAACCGATGGAATAAAAATCCTCCCTCATTCCGGCTCCGCCATCCGGGACGGGAAACCGGGTTGTCCCCCCCGCTTCCCTCCCGGTGACAGCCCTCCGGAACTTCCGGGTTATTCTCCGCCGGTGCGCCATTGCGAAGGCGGTATGCCCCAGTAGTTCCGGAAACGCCGGGAAAACAGCAGCTGATCCTCAAATCCACTCCGCAGTGCCGTCTCTTTACAGGAGACATTGCCGCGTTCAAGCAGCTGCGCCGCCAGCAGCATCCGCTTCTCCAGCCGGTAGCGCATCGGCGGTACGCCATAACAACGGTGAAAAAGCAGCGAAAACCGTGAAATCGACAATCCGGCCGCGGCTGCGGCTTCGGCCAGTGTAACCGGATGGTCCATGCGGCCGGCAAGCAACCGTTCAGCGGCCCGGAGATTTTCCGGAACTGCCGGGCGATCACGATCGATCAGGCGGCGGATTTCCAGAAAAAGCAGTTCGGTGATCGCCACCACGATTTCGCGTTGCTGAAGCGGACAGGTGCTGAGTTCGTCGTGGAGCAGACGCAGATATCTCTCCACCACCGTCCCTGCGTCGATTCCCAGCGGCACTCCGGTGGGTATCCGCAACCGGTCAACCAGTTCGTCCGCCGCCGCACCGGCGAAAACCAGCCAGGAGTGGTCCCATTCCCGGCGCGAATTTCCGTAGACCCGGCGCTGTTCCGGCGTCCACAGCACCAGCTCGCGTTCAATTTCGAGTTCACCGTCACCGTGATTGATCCGGGCCGGCGTGTGAAAGAAGATCAACAGATGTCCAGGGTAGCGGCCGTGGGAAAAACAGAACTTCGGTTCCATCAATTCGTGGATCCCCAGCGAACAAATCCGAAACACCGGATCCGCCTCTCCCCTCCGGTTAGGAGGAAAATAAAAGAGAAATTCAAACATACGACAATTCTCTTCTCAATGTACCTGCAACCGGAGAAATATATCACTATCCCGGGAATGTTTCAAGCAGCAACGTTCCACATCCTCTTCAAGAT
>CAKUKT010000288.1 GCA_934663655.1 uncultured Victivallaceae bacterium | reverse complement strand
CACCCCGGAGATCACCTATCTTCCGGAGGGAATGGGTAACATGGCTCACTGTCTGCGGGCCAAAGCCGGCGGACTCGCCGATGTCTCCGCCTCGCTGGTGGGGGCGTTGTTCCGCCAGGGGGCGGACGTCCATGTGGCGCTGCCTCATTATCGTAAGATGTTCCATGTCGATGTCGGGAAACTGATCCAGAGCGAACTGCGCGTCTACATGGAACACCTCTCCAACAGCCGGATTCATCTCGCCGAGGACCGGATATTCTACTACCGGGATTCCGTTTACAGCAATTACAACAACGACAGTAAACTTCAGGCGCTGGCGTTTCAGCGTGAAGTCATCAACAACATCATTCCCCGGGTGAAACCCGATCTGATCCACTGCAACGACTGGATGACCGGGCTGATTCCCGCGGCGGCGCGCCGGATCGGGATTCCCTGTCTTTTCACCGTGCACAACATCCACACCCAGAAGTGCACCCTTGAAACCATCGAGGACCGGGGTATCGATGCCGCTCCGTTCTGGCAGAATCTCTACTATGAACGCCAACCGCAGAATTATGAGGAAACCCGTTCGAGCAATCCGGTCGATATGCTCACCAGCGGGATTTTTGCCGCTCACTTCATCAACACGGTCAGCCCGACCTTTCTGCGCGAAGTGGTCGAGGGGCGCCACCCCTTCGTGCCGGAACAGATCCGCAGCGAAATGGCCGGGAAATATTACGCCGGTTGCGCTGCAGGCATCCTCAACTCACCGGATGAGACCTACAACCCGGAAACCGACAGCTGCCTGAGCGTCAATTACTCCCTTGAGAATCACTTCGTCGCCAAGCAGATCAATAAGATCGCCTTTCAGGAGCGCACCGGGCTCAATATCGATCAGAATGCGCCGCTCTTCTACTGGCCGAACCGACTCGATCCGATTCAGAAGGGTTGCCCGTTGCTCGCCCAGATATTGTACGATGTGATCAACAAATATTATGATCTCGGCCTGCAGATCGCCTTTGTCGCCAACGGCAGTTATCAGAAGGTGTTCCGCGACATCGTCAAATTCCACGACTTCTACAAACGGGTGGTGGTATGCGACTTCGATGAGGAACTCTCCCGGCTCGCGTTTGCCGCCTCGGATTTCGTGCTGATGCCGTCACTCTTCGAACCCTGCGGATTGCCGCAGATGACCTGCCAGTACTACGGAACTCTCCCGGTAGTGCACAACACCGGCGGTCTGCACGATACCGTCGAACACCTGAGTGCCGACGGAAAAACCGGAAACGGCTTCCGTTTTGATTATTACGATGCCGCCGGCCTGATGTGGGCAATTGATGAAGCAATCAAATTTTACCGGCAGCCTCCGGAGTTCCGTTCCCGGGTGACGGCCCGGGTAATGCACGAGGCGAAACTTCGCTTCAACCACGACGTCACCGCCCAGGAATATATCCACGTTTACGAAAAAATGCTGGATCGGCCGCTGGTCACCAACCCCGCCGAGGAGCGGAAATAATCGCAATTTAATCCCCGCTCCGCCGAGGCAGAATCGGCGGAGTTTGGGAATAGTTGCGATTTGATTTCTCCGGACGAGGGATGCCGGACAACCCGGGTTCTCCGGGATCCTCATGCCGCGATATCGAAACAATTACCGTCGCGGGACGGCGGTCGGCACTTTTTTTCTCAACCCCCCGGAAGCCTTCAATTTGAAACCGCGCCGCCTCCATAACCGGAAGCGGCCGCACCGCAAAGCGGAATAAATCCGCCCGACTGCATTCCGGGCACGGTCAGCAGTACCGTCACAAAAAATCGACGCCGAGCACCGCCGGCATGCAGAACTTACATTCCGAGCATCGCCAGCAGCGCCGCCACCGCAAATTCGGTACGCAGGATTCTCGGTCCGAGCGTCACCCCGGTCAAGCCGGCGCGGCGGAGCATTTCGCACTCGAAATCGGTAAACCCTCCTTCGGGACCGACCGCGAGCAGCTTCGCCCCCGACACCGTCCGCACCGGCTCGGTGGCCGCCGGATCGCCGAACCAGGCGCTCCGCCCGGATGCCAGCACCGGAAGTTCATCCTCCACAAAGGGGCGGAAACGCCGCCGGAACTCCAACCGGGGAGCGATGGTGTCGCCGCATTGTTCGAGCGCAAGATCGATTTCGCGCTTCAGGTGATCCGGATGAAGTTTCGAGGAGTCCCAGTAGCTTTTTTCCACCTTGCGGGTGTGAATGAACCACAACTCCTCCACCCCCATCGTCACCGCCGCATGAATGACTTTATCGAGCGTCTGCGGACGCGGCAGCGCCGCAATCAACACCAGTTCTGATTTCGCCGGCGCGGGAGTATCGAAATCCGGCCGCAACACGATCGCGTCCGGTTCAATGCGCAGCACCTCCGCCCGACCGGTCAGCCCGCCGCGCATCCCCGCCCGGCAGAATTTGCCGACTTCGACGCCGATCCGCAGCAATTCGTCAAAACGCCGCCCGGAAACCCGGGCGGCGTTCGGAGCCGTCATATCCTCCGGTTCAAGCAGCAACATATTCATGGCCAATCTCCGCGGAGGATTCCTGCGCTTTCAACTATTTGCCGCTGATCCGATAGCGCCAGCAACCGGCGGCCGCGTCAAATTCCCGACCGACCTTTTCCGGTTCATTCAGCGCCATCTTGTCGAGCCATGACCCGATACCGACGCTCTGGTCCGCCATGCCGATACGGGCGGCAAGTTCAGCAGCGCTGCCGCAGCAGGGCGCGATCGCGGCCAGTTTGTCGCACATCTCCGCGCGCAACGCCAGCACCCCCTTGGCGGCGAGCTTGTACGCCTGAACCCCGGGCTGGTGGAAGGCATTGATATTCACAAATTCCGCGTAGATCGCCACCGCGCGCTCATACAGCGCAATCAGCTGGCCGAGCTGAAATTCCGTAAGTTCGGGAACCCGGATCGTAATGATCTGCCGCCCCTTCGCATGCAGCGCGGCGGACAACCCTTCGAGGAAGCCGTGCAGATATCCGCCCATGGTCACGCCGTCGGCAATCTCGATCGTTTCGGCGTCGCGGAGAACTTCGATGAAGGTCGCGAAGAAGTCGTCCCGCCCATCATTGAGCTGCTGAATAAACGCGTGCGCGTCAGTGCCGCCCTTGTTGCCGAAGACATTCAGCCCCTGATTGACCACCTTGCCGTCGAGGTCGAACTCCTTGCCGAGACTCTCCATCACCAACTGCTGCAGATAACGCGACAGCAGCACCAGCCGGTCGCTGTACGGCACAATGACCATGTTGCGATCACCGCGGCCGCGACCGGCGATATACCACATCGCCGCCAGCATCATCGCCGGATTGCGGCGCGGCTCAGCGGTACGCGTCCAGCCGTCCATCGCCACCGCACCGTCGAGGAACTTTTTGAAATCAATACCGGTCAACGCCGCCGGCAGATGACCGACGATGCTGGTTTCGCTGGTGCGTCCCCCGATCGACGCCGCCATCTCGAACACCCGGAGCCACTTCCCCTCGCGGGCGTGCCGGTCAAGTTCGCTGCCCGACATGGTAATCGCCGCGGCGCAGCGGGAGAAGTCGAGCTTCCGCGCGGCGTAGAACTTCTCCATCGCGATCATGTTGTTGCGGGTCTCCTGCGTGCCTCCCGACTTGGAGATCACCAGATGGAGAGTGCGAACCGGATTCATCACCGCCAGCAGATCGACAAATTCCGCCGAGTCGGTGT
>CAKUKT010000287.1 GCA_934663655.1 uncultured Victivallaceae bacterium | reverse complement strand
ACGGCTTCTCCGCCGTCAGAATGTAATCTTTACAGACGCCGAGAATCTTCGACGGGTCATTCAGATCCAGCAGCATCGCCCCCAGGGAATAACTGGTGACGGAGCAGCTGCCGCTGACTCCGTGGAAAATCTCCAGCCACCCCTTTTCCGTTTTCACCGGAACCGTCGGGCCGATCTTTTCCCAGTTCCAGCCGGTGAAGCCCTTCAGCAGGAAACGGTGATGCCCCCAGTGGATCAGGTCGGGAGAACGGGAAAGCCAGATATGCCCGTGGCAATCGGCGGCGCCATTCGCATACGGCCGGTCCAGCCGCCAGTAATACCCGCCTGTTTTTTCAGGGAAAATGCAGGGGACGCGGTTGTCCGGCAGCGCAATGATATCCACAGGGGTAAACTCCCTGAAGTCAGGCGTTTTATAGAGCAGGCCGACGCATCCGCGCGGGGAGTTCCCCGGACGGCAGATATAGTATTCATCTCCGATTTTCGTGATCCGGTTGTCGATCGGGTGCTTGTCATATTCCCCGAATACTTTTCCCGTATCACGGAAGAAGCAGGGCCGGGGATCGATCTCGAAGTGAATCCCGTCCGAACTGGTTGCCACATGCGTCTGCGCATACGAACGGTTTCGCGGCTGGACGGCGACAAGCAGCAGCGTCTTGCCGCGAAAAGTCGTCTGACCGGGATTGAAGACACAATCAGCAAAAAGCCCGTCCTCTCCCGCGAAGTCGGCCGGAGTCAGAATCGGGTTTTCTGCATGACGCTTCAGCAGCGTCGGGCGGCGGAACAGATGTTCTCTCATCAACGGATCTTTCCTTCTTTTTTGGAGATTTGCGTCTGGATTCTTTGCCCCGGAACAGAAATATTATACCTGAAAAAAGCGCGAAAGGCAAGTTGATTTCATGCACATGTTATGCACACGGACAACTCTCACCGCGCCGGTTTTCCTACGGAAAAAGCGCACCCCGAACCGGAGCCGCCGCTGTGCGGCATCCGCCATTATCTGAATTTGCGCATTTGCAATCCGCAGATATAAAGAGTATGGTAAATCAGCGGCTTCATGCCGGCAGGAGAACAGCTGCAGATCAGAAAACGCCGGAGTGCATCGTTTCACATGAAAAAACATTCAGGAAAAACCATCGTCGATATAGGAAATGCCGTCGGCGTCTCTCACAGCACGGTTTCACGCGCCCTGAGAAACGATCCGAGAATTTCCCCGGAAACGACCCGCAAAGTGATTCAGGCCGCGTATGCGCTCGGCTATGTGCAGAATGCCCGTCCCGGTCAGCCGGTGATCGGTCTTTTTCTGCCGGTGAAACAGCTCGACTGCCATGTGCTCTGTTCGCTGTCGGCGATCGCCACGGAGATTCTGCGCCGGAACTGGCGGTTTGAAATACTGCCCTCCTCCCGCCCGAACCTGAATCCCGTCCATTTTCTTTCGGGAGCCATCAATATTCACGCCCCCGATGAAACCATCAGGATGTGGACGCTCAACTCCATTCACCCCCTGGTGACTTACACAAAAAGACGGCCGCTGCAGACCGGGATATATTCGGTGGCGGAGGACGGCTTCTACGATATGGAGCTTTGTGTCCGCTATCTTTCCGGACTCGGCCATCGCAGGATCGGGCTGCTGATGAACCATTCCCGGCAGGAGGAGGAAGCCTCCATGGAGCAGCGGTATCAGGGATTCCTGCGCGCCATGAAACCGTGCCGGCTTGAGAAGCCGGAGAGTTACGTCGGCTTCAATTCCGACGGCACCCTGAGCGAGAATCTGGACCGCCTGCTGGCAAAGGAGATTACGGCGCTGATCGTGCTGCCCGGCGATTTCTGTCTCTCGGTATACGGGGAGCTGCTGCACCGGAACTTCCGGATGCCCAGTGACATTTCGCTACTGTCGTGGGGTTTTCCGGGAGTGCTGGAGAATCTTTATCCGCGCATCACCGTTCTGGAGCAGAATTACAAGCAGTGGGCGGAAGTCTCCTGTGACCTTCTTGAAAAAAAATGGCGGGGCGAGGAGGTGCGCACCCCGCTGTTTGTCCGCGGCAAGCTGCTGAAACGCGACTCCTGCGGTCCGGTTCCGTGCCGCTGATTCCGCCGCAGCGCCCTCCCCCCGCGGAGACCTGTCATGCCGCTGTCCTCATGTGCATAATATTTGCATGAACCGCGCTTGCTTTTCGCCGCTTTTTTCGATATATTGTTGACAGCATGAACCATACTGAATACGGCAGCAAAACGCCTCATAAATACAGATGAAAGAATACGGAGCTATGTGGAAAATTCATTTCAACGGGGACGGACGCACATTCCGGATCGACCGCGGCGCGCGCCGCATCTTTGAAGCACTGGAGCTTGAGATCTCCGGCACGGAAAACAACGGGACAGTCCAATCCTGGAAAAACATTGGGGAAAACGTCTGGCAGGGCTCCTTTTTCGGCGGCACGGTCACGCTGCGCGGAACCGCGGCCGGAACCGGGCTGGAAATTCAGACCCTGCTGCGGATCGACCGGCCGTTCCACTGGCGCCGGGCGTCTTTCCGGAAAGCGGCGGATTCCGCCGGATGGGGCGCCGTCCCCGGAGAACGGCTCCGCTTTTTCAAGGAAGGCTGGTCCATGCCCTCCCCGGTCTCCTGCCGTCATTACGGGGAACGCGAATTCCCGTGCAACCCGGACTATCTGCGATTCTGCAGCTCTTCCGCGCCGGAGTACGACTGCGAAACGCCCAACCGGTTTTCCGGCGAATACCTCGGCGTGCTGAACGATGCGGAAACCGGAGAATCTCTGCTTGCCGGTTTTGTCACTTCCGCCGAACAGATAACCCGCATCCGGGTGACGCTCGCCGAACAGGGACTTGCCTCATTTGAAGCCCAGCACGACGGCGACGGCCGGCTGATCGAAGCGGGCGACGAAATCGCGCTGGAGACGTTCCGGCTGGATCTGGGGGACGACGCATACCGGCTGCTGACGGATTTTGCCGGCCGCTGGGGGACGCTGATGCACGCGAGGCACGTCCCGCACGCCCCCGACGGCTGGTGCAGCTGGTACTACTATTTTGAAAAAGTGACCGAAGCCGACATTGTCGAGACCGTCGATTATCTCGCCGCCCACCGCTCGGAGTATCCGCTGGAATATCTTCAGCTCGACGACGGTTATCAGGCGGCGCTGGGCGATTGGCTCACCACCAAACCGGAATTTCCGCACGGCCTGCGTTTCCTGGCCGAAAAGATCAGTTCCGCCGGCATCAAACCGGGGCTGTGGCTGGCGCCCTTCTCCGTGGAAGAACGCTCCATGCTTTACGCGGCGCATCCGGACTGGATGGTTCACGATGAAACCGGAGAGGTCGCATGGGTGACGACCTGGCGCGGCTGCCGGGTCGCGGTGCTGGACGGGACCCATCCGGAGGTGCAGGAGCATTTCCGCACCCTGTTCCGCACCCTGGCTCAGATCGGTTTCACCTATGTGAAACTTGATTTCATGTCCTACTCGATGTCGGTGGAAAACGCCCGGTATTTCGATCCCAGAGCGACGCGGGCGCAGGTGCTGCGGCGCGGGCTGGCGGCCATTCGCGAAGGATTCGGCGAAGAACGGTTCATTCTCGGCTGCACAGTTCAGCTCGGCCCGACGGTCGGACTGGTCGACGCGGAGCGGATCAGCACGGATATCACCCCATACTGGTCCTATCCGGACGGCATCCGCTTTGCCGAATCCCCCACCGTCCCGCATGTCTGCCGGAACCTCATCAAC
>CAKUKT010000286.1 GCA_934663655.1 uncultured Victivallaceae bacterium | reverse complement strand
TGATGACGCTCGGGTGATTCATGCTCTTGCGGCAGAGGCGTCTGACCTGTTCAAATTGACGGGCTTGAAATTCCGCATCATTCAACTGTTCGGCGGTGTTTCCCCAGCCGAGCGTCTCTTCCCAGACGAGGATCCCCAGCCGGTCACACCAGGAGAGCAGCGTTTCACTCTGGGGATAGTGGCTGCCGCGCAGAAAATTCGCTCCGGAACTCTTCAACAACTGCAGATCGCGCAGCTGCAGCGATTCCGGAATCGCGTAACCGAAATCGGGGTGAGAGTCATGGCGATTGAAGCCGATCAGTTTCAACTCCCGGTCGTTGAGCAACAATTTACCGTCCCGGATGTCAATTCGGCGAATGCCGAACGCGGTCTCTCTCTCTGCACCGGAGGCAATTCGGCAACGGAGACGGTGAAGTGCGGGAACCTCCGGAGACCAGAGTTCAAAGCCGGGCAGTTCGACCTTGAACTCTCCGGTTCCGGCGGTCACCTGAACCGCAACCCGGCATCTGCCGTCGTCAAAATCGAGCAGGAGCGGAACCTCGCCCGCCGGAACCCCGCCGGAGAGCTCAATGCGTATCTTGACCGTATTCCGGAGAATGTCCAGAGTGGTGACTTCGAGGCGGGATATCCATAATTCCGGCAGTAATTCCATTTCGACGCCGCGGTAAATGCCGCCATGAGCGTAGAAATCGTAAAATTCATGGAACAGCGCCGATGATGATGTTTCAAAACGGTTGTCCACCGCAATCACCAGTTCATGCTCATCCCGGGGGGCAACTGTGAAAATCACCTCTTCGTCGAAAAATGGATAAACCGTCGAATGAATTTCTTCGCCGTCAAAGAACACTCTGCCCCGCAGCCCCAGCCCGCCGAGCCGCAGCCTCCAGGAACCGGGAGCAATATCCGAAAGCCGGAGCCGGTAGACCCCGACCCCACGGCGCTGCCGAAACGCCGGGTGCAGATCAAAACATCCCGGCACCGGAGCAAAATCGGTATAAGTGATGCCCCGCAAAGAAAACTCGTCAAAAGTGTTTTCACAGAAACCGAAATCCCAGATTCCGGAAAGGTTCCGACACATACAATTATTCATCGGCACTGTCTCGAGTTGTCGCTGATGCTCATCTGATTTTCGATAAGATAATTCATCATCAACGCAAATTCAATGCGGCATCCCGGAATAGTCTCAAGATTTCTGTTTTACCGGTATCGTTGCGAATTTCAGAAACGCCGGATCGCCGCGGAGATGCTTAGCGCTCATTCTCACGGCATCGTGGCGGTACCGAACCGTTTTTCAGCGACGACTGCCGGTAAAATATTTCGCTTTCGAGAACTTTTGATTCGATTGCTCCGCCGTGGTCGAGGTGGTCAACCACCATGGCGACGGCCGCGACGGCGCTCTCCTCCGCCCGCAGATCGAACGAACTCAACGGAACCGGACAGTAATCCGCTCCGGGAATATTGTCACCTCCGGTCAACAGAATATCACCGGGAATCTTCACCCCCAGTTCAAGCAGGCCGCGTTCCACTCCGATCGCGGTATCGTCATTGCCGCACAACACGGCGTCGGGAGCATAACTCATTATTTCCGGAACAAGTTCATAACCGCGCCAGCGATTTTGTTCGCTGGCGATAAACTTGATCTCGCACCCGGCGAGCGCCGCTTCAAAGCCGGCCTGCCGCTGCAGGTAGCTGTCGCCGACCGGATAGTTGAGAATTACAAAACGCCCGGCCCCCTGGCCGCGGCAGTGGGATGCCAGTTCAAACGCCGGCCGGAACTGGTTGACGTACACCGCGGGAAAATCAAGAAAGCGATTGCCCAACAGCAGAAACGGTTCTCCGGCCTCCTGCACTTCCCGCAGATAGCCGCAGCTCTCCGACGCCCCCCACACGAGCAGCGCATCGATTTCACCACGCTTGAATATCTCCAGAAATTCCCGGGTTTCGACAAACGATCCTGAGTTCAGCAACGGCAGACAGCGGTAACCGCGCTCGAAGAGTTCCCGGCAGACGGTGAACAGCGAACGCGAAAGATTGGTGTCATCACCCGTCAAGCCCCCGTCGCTGAGAAAACCTATCGTGCGCGAACGCCGGGAAAAGAATCTGCCGGCATGTATGCTCGGCCGGTAATCCCGTTGAGCGCAGTAGTCGAGAATCCGTCGGCGTGTTTTTTCGCCGATCCTGATCCGCCCGTCATGTCCCGAGAGCACCCGGGATACCGTGGAGGGGGAACACCCGAGTTCACGGGCGATTTCACGTATATTGATTTTGCCGTCCATTGTTGCCGTATTCCCGCGACCGGACTTCCGGTCGATGAAAAAAAATATACACCGCAACAGTTGCATTTTCAATTTTTCAGGCTATAATATAGATACGCAACAGTTGCGGTAGGGATAATCAACAGCAAAACAGGATAGATCATGGATAAACAACGCTATCGGGAAAAAATTCTCGGCGGATGGCTCGGCAAGGCGGTCGGCGGCACTCTTGGACAACCGTGGGAGGGGTGCAACGGCCCACTCAAGCTGACCTTTTATCAGCCGGTACCTGAAACGATGATCGCCAACGACGATCTCGACGTACAGGTCGTCTGGGCCTGCAAACTCAGTCAGGAGTGGAATGGACGGATCTCCCGGCATCTCATGGCCGGAGCGTGGCCGACCTGCGTCAACAATCCCTGCGACGAATACGGCGTCGCCATCCGCAACTTCAAACTCGGACTTCACGCTCCGTATACCGGACGTTACGATAATTTTTTCACCGACGGCATGGGAGCCGCCATCCGCAGTGAAATCTGGGCCGCGCTCGCTCCCGGTGAACCGGAAAAAGCCGCCAGATTCGCTTACGAAGATGCCTGCGTCGACCACGACGGCAACGGTATCTACGCTGAACAGTTCCTCGCCGCTCTCGAGAGCATGGCTTTTGTCGATTCCGACATTCCCGCCATGATTTCCCGTGCCCTCGAACTGATCCCCGCCGATTCGCTTCTCGCCGCGGCGATCCGTGACACCGCCGCCTGGTGCCGAAATTGCGACGATCCGGAGACGATCCGCCTGCAAATCATGAAGCACTATGGAAGTTCCAATTTCACCGACGTGAAGATGGATCTTTCCTTCATCGTCGCCGCGTTGCTGCTGGGCAGGGGGGATTTCAGCAGAACCATCACCACCGCCGTCAACTTCGGCGCCGACGCCGACTGCACCGGTGCCACCGCCGGAGCATTCATGGGCATCGTCAATCCGGAAGGCATTGATGAACGTTGGCTGGCGCCGATCGGCAGATCGCTGGTGCTCAGCGAAGGTTTGAGCGGATTCAATCCGCCGGATACGCTCGACGGGCTCACCGATCTGATCGTTGAGCTTCGCGATCGGGTTTATCTTGACGAAAACGCCGCTGCCGAATCAGTGCCGCCGGATCCCCGGGAACTGGCCATTCCGATGAAGCGCTGGATCTTTTCGCCGTGGTTTCCGAACGACTTCCGCAAATTCCGCGTCGAACTCAACCACGCCCCCGAGGAGATCACCGTCCCCGGCAATCTGATCGATATCGATTTCTCCACGCTGCCGGTGAACTCGCTGCTGATACTCGAAACTGAATTTGAACTGCCCGAAGCGATGAAAACCCTGATCGTGGTCAACACCCCCGCGAAATCCATCGTCTGGGTGGACGGCGTCAACCGGTTCGGACGCGACGGCGGAGTGATGGTGCCGGCCTTCCACCGCACCCCGATAAATCAACGC
>CAKUKT010000285.1 GCA_934663655.1 uncultured Victivallaceae bacterium | reverse complement strand
CAGTCGCCGGGGCAATTCGTTCAGCGGGTACTCTTCAAAATCTCCGGTCGGCTTGCCTTCGTTGTCGAGCTTCGGCAGGGCAAAAGAGGTAAACGCGGTGAAATCAGCGAGCATCGCCGCCGCCGGGCGCGGGTTGAAGTCATTCCAGGCGTAATGACGGAGGCGTTGCCGCAGAAAGCGTCGAAAGTCGGGATAACCGCGGTTTTCCACCTGCTCTTTCATCGTCGCCAGCATCTCGCGACCGGCGGCTCCGGCGTCTTTGAAAAGCAGCCGGTACACGAATCTGTCGGGAATACTTTTCAAATCTACCGCGCTTTCCAGCAGAATTCTCGCCATCTCCCCGAATGCGGCGGATTCGGCCGGAACAAAATCTCCCGTATCGACGGTGATGAGTGCCGACAGATCCGGTAACGATCCGGTTTCGGTCATCACCCGTGTCAGCGGAAATCGCCGGTTGTTGTGCATGATCCGTTCGCTGCCGAGCTGAGATTCGATCTGGCTGGAGATCGCGGCGATTATCCAGTCCGGCAGCCGGATCTCTTCCCCGGGCGGCGGTGTTCCCGCGGCTGCGGCCGCGAATATGGTAAACAACCGTTGCCGCAGAAGCGGCGAGCGCCACCAGTTCGGTGAATCAGCCCGGAACTCCACTTCCCATACGTTGTTGCGGAAGGAGAATTTCACTTGATCGGCCTCCGGGAATGAATCCGGAGGCATCATGGTGACCCGCAGCCGGCATGGGGAGCCGCTGCGCCCCAGCTGTTCGACGTGGCGATCGAGTTCCCGGAGCACGAGCACGCTCTCCGGAACCGCTCCGGAACCGGGAGCGGAGATGATTTCCGGTTGGATTGCTCCCAGCAGGATCGGCAGGATGGCTGCCGTCAGAAAAAAAACGGTTTTCGTCATCAGAGATTGCAATAAATGAGAAAAAGCGATATATTATCACGGTATAGTATGGGTTTCAATATAATCTCCTTTGGGTGTGAAAACAAATTTTTATGAAAAAAAAACCATCAGAACCATGTTATTATCCTTCCGCACTGACTATTGCCGGAAGTGATTCCGGTGGAGGTGCGGGAATTCAGGCGGATCTGCGAACCTTCAATGCTTTCGGAGTGTTCGGATGCAGTGCGATCACCGCGGTGACCAGTCAGAATCCTCTGCGGGTGGATCGGATCGATCCGATTGCTCCGGCGGGGGTGACGGCGCAGATCAACGCGGTCTGTGACGTAATTCCGCTGCGCTGGGCCAAGAGTGGAATGCTTTTCAACGCGGAAATCGTCGAGGCGGTGGCGGCGGCGGTCGCCGAACGACGACTACAGCTGGTTTGTGACCCGGTGATGGTGGCGACTTCCGGCGCCGTGCTGCTGGAAAGCGGGGCGGTGAAAATGGTGCGGGAGCGGCTGATCCCGGTGGCGGAATGGATAACTCCCAATCTTCCCGAGGCGGAACTGCTGCTCGAACACCGGATTGACGACGAAGCCGGAATGGTGGCGGCGGCCCGGGAAATCCATGATCGCTGGGGGACGTCGGTGCTGCTGAAGGCCGGTCATTGCGCCGGAAAGGGGAGGATTGCCGACATTGTCTGCCGCAACGGGGAATGTTTCCGCCTTAGTTCGCCGCGTCTTGAGGTGGGTGCGCATGCTGCTCACGGGACCGGGTGTACATTGTCGGCGGCGTTGACGGCGGGGTTGACGCTGGGCTTCTCCTGGAAACAGGCGCTATGTGAAGCGAAGGCCTTTGTCTACGGTTCGCTGAATGAAAGAGTTGAACTCGGCAGCGATATTGAAGCGATGTATCCGCCCACGGAGGATACCATCAACGAGATCAACCTTGAATCGGCAGACTGATGATATCATCCCGGACAGGTTCAATTTTGTTATTTGCGCTGCTGGCGATCGGTGCGGCGACTCCGGCGGTGCGGACGATCAAGATCAATTCGACGCTTTATGCCCGGATGTCGGATATCGCCGCCCGTTCGCAAATGGCGCTGGTGGGTAAAAACGGTCGTCTGGAATTGACCGGCAGCAAAAACAAAGCGGTGTTCACCGTCAACAGCCGGGAATTTTACTTCAACGGGGTGAGGATTCTCGCCGGTTACGCGGTGCGCAACCAGTCCGGCAGCAGCTACATCTCCCACCTCGACTGGCAGAAGAGCCTGCAACCGCTTCTGGATCCGATCGGCTCGACCCCCCGGCGCAAAATTCTGACGATCACGCTTGATGCGGGGCACGGCGGCAACGACCAGGGAACCTCCGGACGCAGCACGGTGGAGAAAAAACTGACTCTGCGTCTGGCCAGACGGGTCGGGGAGATTCTCGGCAGCTGTGGTTACCGGATACGTTATTCGCGTACTACCGATAAATATGTTTCACTTGGTGACCGGGCACTGGCTCATCGGAAGTCGGGAAGTGATCTATTTGTTTCCATTCACTTCAACAGTTCTCCGGCCACAAGTGTTTCCGGGATTGAGAGTTTTGCATTAACGCCGGTCGGCATGCAGTCGAGCAACGGCGGGGATGTGGTCAAAAGTGCCAGTTCCGGCAACGCCACTGACGCCGACAATCTGTTGCTGGCCTACAACATCCAGCGCGCATTGCTCAATCGCACCAAAGCGGTTGATCGTGGAGTCAAACGGGCACGTTTCGCGGTGCTGCGGGATATCACTACTCCGGGGGTGCTGGTGGAACTCGGATTCCTCTCCAACCGTGCTGAGGAGCGGCGGATTATGAGCGCCGACTATTTTGAGAAGCTCGCCCGGGGAATCGCGGATGGAGTGATCGCTTATCACCGTTCGATCTGGCGCCGTCCGTGACCGGCGGCGGGAGGAGCAAAAGCGCCCCCCCCCAATCATCTGCTCTCCCGGCGCGGTTCGTCATGTGACGGTCGCGAAAAGGAGAATGCCGCACCTATATAACACTTTTCTGCTCTCCCGGCGCCGGTTCGTCATGTGACGGGGGCGGTTGCCTCATCAGACATCGGTCTGCGGTTCCGGTGCGATTCGTTCCGGGTGGCGTCACTCGGCAATTTGTAATTTCGCTCTGATGTCGTCCGCCATCGGCAGAATAGGATCGCGGGGAGTATTCGGCAAAAGAGCGATGATGATTACCACCAGCAGAGACAACATGGGAATTGCGGCGGAGAGAAGGAATTTTTTCCAATCGCTTCTGGGCAGCATCGAAAAATCCAGTTCCCAGGCGCTGTAGTCCCAGCCGAAAGCGCACCCGAGTGTGGCGATGAATGGTGATACCCGCAGCATCGGCAGCACTCCTGCCGCCGCCGCGATTCCCGCCACCGGAAAAAGCAGGCACATGAACAGCATGTATAGTCGCGAACGCGGATATATAAAAGGTTTCGCCAGCCATCCCGCCACCGGAATACAGTTGATGATCCTCGCCGGGAGGGGGAAGTTCAGCTGTTTCTGCCAGAACCATTCGACAATGCAATAGATCACATAGAGAAGTGCGATACCGGTTCCGCAGAGGAGCTGCAGTCCGGTGATGGACAGGTCGGACCGGTCAGCGGCAAATTCGGCGGCGGCCGCCGCCACGAGCAGAAACAGCGCCGAACCGCTGACGAAAGCCGATCTGGCGAATTGATTCCACAGGAAGGCCTTTCTCAGAGCCGGAGAGGACGATGAAATTATCTCTTTGATCATGATGCGATACCTCCGGGGAAAATTGTGGTGGCGAAAATAAAGGAGTCAATATTGCCGGTTCTCATTATTTCGCATTACCGGATTC
>CAKUKT010000284.1 GCA_934663655.1 uncultured Victivallaceae bacterium | reverse complement strand
TACCGATCGCCGCCGCCGCCAGCGTCGCCGACAGCTGCGGAACCGTCATCAGACCGCCGGCCAGTCCTTCAGCATTGCTGAATCCGCAGGCACGCATTGCCACAAAGCCGGAAATCAGTTTGCTGGCGACCAGCCCGCATACCGTCCAGAATACAATTTCGCCACTGCCGGCCTGGGTGAAACTCGTAAAATCGGTCTTCATGCCGATCGAGACGAAAAGGAACGGAATAAGGAACCCATAGCCGATGCTCTCAAAACGTTTGAAAAGCAGCATATCCTCCTCTTTCACCACCCGGGAGAGTCCAAGTCCGGCGATGAAGGCGCCGACCACAAGGTTGATTCCGAGCAGTTCCCCCACGACCACGGTGGCCAGAATCACCAGCAGCACAATCGTAACCAGCATGTCTTCACTGGGTTTGAGGATTTTCAACAATTTGCCGCTCAGCTTGCTGACGACAAATATCGCCACCCCCAGATAAGCGACCACAATCAGCAGGAACAGCGCCATGAAGCTGTTCCCGAAAAACGAGCTGTCGAGATGATCGAATATCGACAACGTCCCCGCGCCCACCATGTGGGATATACCGTGACTGCGCCGGAAAAGCTGAACACTGACCGCCAGCAGCACAATACTCGCAATATCGGTGATTACCGTCGATATCAGCACCGAAGCTCCGAAGCGGCTTCGGGAGAGCTTCAATTCGCGGATGACCGGGAAGACGATACCGACGGAATGCGATGCGAAGAGAGAGGCATAGAGCAGTTTTCCGGCCATATCATCCGGGCCGAGCATGCTGTAAACCCAGTAGCCGGCCACCGCCGGCAACAGAAATGTCGCGCAACTGAGTACGATCACCGGTGTCCGGACGGCGCGAATCAGTTTGAAATCCGCTTCCATACCGGCCAGCGCCATCAACATCATCAACCCCAGCGAACCGAGAGAGTTGACCAGAGACGTGAAATGGCTGGCGGTCCATTCCGCAGTGGCCGCCTCCTCCCCGGGGGTTCCGAGAAAACTCAACCAACGCGAAAGATGTCCGATAAGATCGATCCCGATGCCGGTGTCGCCGACCAGCATGCCGACAATCAGCAGGGCAATTACGGTGGGGATATTGAACCGTCGCAGCAAAAACGGCACCAATCCCATCAATGCGGTAAACGCTATGAATAAGACCAGAAAGGCCGAATCGTTCATTTTTCTCATTTCCGGCCGCGGACGCGGCTCACTTATCATCCGTTCCGCAGCGAAACGAGTTCATCAACACGCTCCGGCGCAACCGATCTTAAATCCCGGTGCGCCCCGCCGGAAAACCCGCGATGAAACGCGTCTTTCCAGCGGAAACACACCCGCGGTCAGAACGGACAGGCAACATCAAAATACTGCGCCGCCAGAAACAGCACCGCAGCAATAGATATCAGCAGGCTGAGAACCTGCACCACCATACAGAATTTCGAGTCTAATCCGGCTGTCGACTCATAATATTCAACTGCCGGCGCAGCGACCTTGGCCGCCGCTTTTTTATCCTCGGCAGCGGCAGCAGCAGCCGGAGCAGGGGTTGGAGCCGCAGTCGGAGCCGCCGGGGCAGCGGGTGCCGCCGGTGCCGCCGGCTTCGCAGCGGGCGGTACCGCGGGCTTGCCGGCGGGCGGAACCTTCAACTGCGGCGGCGTCGCCTTGGCCGGGCCATTTCCGGCGGCAGCGGGTTTCGGCGCCGGCTTCGGACGGACCAGCTTGACCGTTTGATCATCCTCGCCCTCAGGAACCGCGGCGGGCTCGGCTGCAACCGGTTTAGCTTCCGGAGCCGCCGGAGTCGCCGGTGCCGCCGGGCGTACCGGACGAAGCGTCACCTGTTTGCGGGTACGGGTATCATCCTCTTCCGCTGCCGGCGCAGGAGCAACCGGCGGAGTGGCAGTCGGCGCCGGCGGCACCGGACTCGAAGCCGCGCCGCGAAGCACCACCTGTTTGCGCGTCGCAGTATTCTGTCCATCAGCAGCAGGGGTGGACGAACGCAGCACCACCTGCTTGCGCGTCGCAGTACTGTGACCGTCAGACGCTGCCGGGGCAGCTCCTTCCGGCTGAACCGGAGTCAATTTGACCGGAGACGGCCGCGGCGGAGCGGTGACCAGCGGCTTGAGTTTGACGGTACGCCGGGTCTTGGTATCGTCAAGGATTTCCAGATTACCGGTATCGGTGTCCCGATTGGCCATGGGGTCGGCAATCGCCGCATCAGCAGGAGCCTGCCCCGGCAGCGGAATCACCGGCGCGGCCACCGACGGACGCAATCTCACGGTCTTTCTGGTCTTGGTGTCGTCAATCGGCACACTATCCGTAGAATTACGGATATTTTCATCCATATCGGCCATCTTTCACCTCACTGTAAATATAATTCAGAAGAATCTCTGTTCAAAATATCTATCACGCCTCATTATCGGCCGCGGAAAGTCGGGTGATCCGCGCCGCCACGTCACGATACGACTGCATATTCGCATGGATCAGGCAATAAGCTTCGAGGGCTTTTTTCGTCTCTCCGGCCTCCTCACAGGCAAGACCGAGGTAGTAGAGCGCCTCACGCTTCGCCTTGTCCATCCGATACATCTCCGTCAACGCCTTTTCAAACTTTGAGATCGCCTCCTGGAAATCATTATGCATCAAAGCGATCCGGCCGAGATACACCAGACAGGCGCGGCGTTTCTGCGGACTCTGTACCACCTGTTCGAATATCTGCTTGGCCTCTTCGATCTCCTCCCGGTTGAAACGCAACACCCCGAGATCGAACTGGAGCTGAACGTCATTCGGGAACTGTTTGGCCCGGGAAACGGTGTGCCGCAGAATATATGCATCGCGCTCCCGGGAGAGTTCAGCAGCCTGCCCCTCGGCATCCTCGTACTGATCCGGATGGGCGCGAAGCTCTTCAATCGACTTCTCAAGCTGGGAAATATAGGCCTTTTCAATCTGCTTGTCGAGCACCGGGTCGGCGACGCCGAGCTTTTCGGCCACCTTCTCATATTCACGCTGGGCGGACTCGAAATCCCCCGCAACCATATACGCGTCGGCAAGTTTGCGCCGCATATCGATCGAGTCGTTGGTCTTCAAATCCTCGGTGAATTTCTCGATCAACAGCTGAGCCTGTTCGACATCGTGGATCGTACCGTCCAGCAACTGCTGCAGTACCGCGTCCTTCGCATCTGCGGCTTTTTTCTGGGTCTCGCCCTCCTCTTCCCAGCGACCGCGTTCGATGCTCGCCAGCGCCATCGCCGAACGAAGTTCATTCTGCACCGCCAGGTTTCCCGGAGCATTGCGGGCGAGGGTCTGGAAAATTTTCAGCGCCTCCCCGGCCTGTTCGTTGCGCTGCATCGCGTAACCAAGCCGCCGGAGGTTGGATTCGTTGTTGGGATGGAATACCCGGATCACGTTCAACGCAGTCGCCGCCACCCACGGAGCTTCGCAGATGTTCGCCGCAGCCGCCACAGCCGAGATCATCAATGGGTTATCCACACACCGCGCGAGGTGGGATTCGCACATCGCCATCGCCCGCACCGGATCAATGAACGCGTAAATCCGGATGAAGATGGCGGGAATTATGGAAATCAGAATCGCGAAAATTTTAGAAAACGGGTTCTGACGACGGCATTTCTCAATCTCATACTCCCGAAGTTTTTCAAAAAGCACCGGAAGACCGGGGTTCGCCTTGACCACCGGCACGAGAATGGAGATGGCCTCGTTGTAATTGCCGTTGGCGGCCATCTTGCCCGCCTGGTTGAAAC
>CAKUKT010000283.1 GCA_934663655.1 uncultured Victivallaceae bacterium | reverse complement strand
GGCGATGAGCGGCGACAATGCCGTCGCCACCGGCAAGGCGGTTCGCGAATGGATCCGCGACCGTGAAGCATTTTGATTGACAACCGCCGGGAACCGGTTTCACATACCGGTTCCAGCCTCTTGGGGCCGGACTCGGGGGTCGGCGCCCGGCCGCAGCGAATGATCTCTCCGCCCGTCCGGACACCCCGGACGCCGGCCCCGGGCGAAGAAACTGATGGAATACTTTTCTGAAGATGAGCGGTCACCCGGAAGATGCGCAGATACAGATTCTCACCGGCGAATACACTCTTTTTTCACCCCGGGGAGCCGTAGTCGAACTTGATCTCGGCTGCGGTTCCGGCAGTTACACCGCCGCACTGGCAGCCCGTTTTCCGGAACGGCGGATCATCGCCGCCGACGTGATGCTCGGGCGCCTGCGGCGAGTGGTGCGACGGATCAATACCGCCGGACTCGCCAATGTTGACATACTCCGGGTCGAGGCGGGAATGCTGGTATCCCGAATGCTCCCGGACCGGTCGCTCAACCGGATCCATCTGCTCTGCCCGGATCCCTGGCCCAAGGAACGGCACCGCGGCCACCGGCTGATGACCAGTGACTTCACCGCCCAGCTTCACCGGGTGCTCCGGGAGGAGGGAATCTTCCACTTCTCCAGTGATGACGAACCATGCCGCGAGATGGTTCGCGAGGTCCTCGAAGAGTCCCGGTTGTTCGCCCCCGCCCCGGAAGCGCTTGCGGATCTCGACGGACTTTGCAGTGACTTCGAACGCCGCTGGCAGAAAGCAGGACGCCGGGTGCTTCACTTTGCCTGGCGCCGACTGCCACCGCCGCCCAAGGGAGTCGGACATTGATGCGTCCCGCCGCAAATACTGACAAGAGTTCCCGGCTTCTGCTGGCCCGGCTGCGTCAGATCAGCGATGCCGCCGGAAATATTCTCTCGGCAATTTTTCTGACGCCGTTTCCGGCGGACCGGTTGCTGGCCGACTATTTCCGCGCGCACCGTTCCTGTGGTTCCCGGGATCGAACGCAAATCTCCCGCTCCATTTACGCGCTGTTGCGTTACTGGGGATGGTGCCGCCAATTGCTGCCGGAAGCGAAACTCGTCAGGATTGAAAAGGGAGAGCGTGCACTGAGCCTCGAGGCATTGACCGGCCTGGTCGGCGGCGCCCTCTGGATCGAAGGCGCCGACGCCAGTTTCGCCGCAGAAATTTTCCGAACTCTTGAACTGGAGGTTCCGGCGGCCGCCGCAACTCCGGCGGCACGGGCGGCGGCCGCGGCCGCGGTCTTCGGGGTTGACCGGAGTTTTTCCGCTGCCGAACTTGCGCCCAGTTGGCTGGAACCGCTGCTGCCGCCGGATTTCCACCGCGAAGATTTCTTCACCGCGCTGACCCGGCGGCCGCCACTGTGGCTGCGGATCCAGAAGCCGGACGGCGAACCACGCCTCGCCGCCGAACTCAACAAGCTCGGAGTGAACTTCTTCCGCCATCCCGACATCGCCGACGCGATCGCAATACCGGAGGCAAAACTAAATCTCCACTCGCTCCGGAGCTTTCTTGACGGTGATTTCGAGGTCCAGGATCTCGGCAGCCAGTGCATCGGCCTGATCGCCGCTCCCGCCCCCGGCGAACGCTGGCTCGACGCCTGCGCCGGCGCCGGCGGCAAATCTCTGCAGCTGGCAACCCTGATGCAGCGCCGGGGGGTGCTGACCGCCGGAGATATCCGCGCCAGCGTGCTTGAGGAACTGAGGAAACGGGCCCGTCGGGCGGGATTTCCAAATATTCAGCTCCGGCCCCATCCCGGCCGTTTCTGGCGCGGCGGGCACGCCTATGACGGCGTACTCATCGATGCGCCCTGCAGCGGTTCCGGTGTCTGGAGGCGCAATCCCGGCAGCCAGTGGAGTTTCAATCCGGAAACCATCCCCGATTTCGCCCGCCGGCAGCGGGAAATCCTCGAAGCCTTCGCCGCCGCCGTCAAACCGGGCGGCGTGCTGATTTACGCCACCTGTTCGATTTTTACCGCTGAAAATGAAGAGGTCGTACAGTCGTTCCTCGATTCCCATCCCGATTTTGTCCCCGAGGGCTTCAACCATCCGCTCACCGGAGCCAGAGCAATGGGCATGACCCGCATCGACTGCCGGGACGGCGACTGCGACTGCTTCTTCGCAGCACGACTGCGGCGCCGCCATCCGGTTGCCCAACCGGGGAGATGATGGAAAGATGGTTGTTTTCAACATCGTTCTCGTTGCCCCGGAGATCCCTCAAAATACCGGCACCATCGGCCGGCTCGCCGTCGCAACCGACGCCCGGCTCCATCTGATCGAACCGCTCGGCTTTTCACTCGACGAGAAACACCTGCGACGCGCCGGAATGGATTACTGGCGCCATCTGGATCTCACCGTCTACCCAAACTGGGAGGATTTTCTCTCCCGCCATCCCGATGCCCGACTTCACTTCTTCTCCACCCACGGCGAGCGCA
Source organism: uncultured Victivallaceae bacterium (assembly GCA_934663655.1). Lineage (GTDB taxonomy): Bacteria > Verrucomicrobiota > Lentisphaeria > Victivallales > Victivallaceae > UBA1784. The sequence continues at coordinate 1,293 of CAKUKT010000283.1, read as the reverse complement.
GTTACTACGATGTTTCCTACCAGGCGGATGATTATCTGGTTTTCGGCCGGGAATCCTCCGGCCTCCCGGCGGAATTTTACGTCCGTTACCGCAAACAGCTCAATTTGATTCCGATGCCGGGGCGCTTCAACCGGAGTTTAAATCTTGCCAATTCGGTCTCAATCGTTCTGTACGAGGCTCTCCGGCAAACCCGGGCGGAATGGGAAAACCCCGCCGATACTTGAAAAAACGGCGGTTTCAGGATATATTTAATATGATGTAAACTCTTTTAACGAAGTGAAATTACTTCATTTCCTGATTTACAAAATTCACCTCTGCCGCGCGGAGAGACCCGAAGCAGGAACGGCTGATGGCTAAATTTGACTACGATTACGATTATGACGATGAACCGAAGTGGCCGAAGCGATTTCGGATCATCCTTATTTTTGTGGTGATCGCCGCGATAACCGCCGGAGTGATCTATCTGCTGGTGCCGACGGGAGCCGGCGAGCCGGAAACCACCCCCGGAACTCCGCCGACCCTCACCGACAACTCGAGCGGGATGGACGACAACGGAAATGGTGCCGGCGTTACGGAAACTCCGGACACCGGTTCCGACGATTCCCCACTGCCGGTCGCGGACAATCCGGAAGACGCCAAAGAGCTCCCGGATGCGGGCAGCGACACCAAAACCTCCGGCCAGGAAACGGAAACCGGAGAAGAACTTCCTGACGACACCAAACCCGATTCCTCCGCCGAACCGCCGCCAACCGTCGAGCCGGAAAAAGGGGTACCGTGGATCGGAGATCCGCCGCCGGAGGAGGATCAGCCGGAGGTTATTCCCGCGCCGCCGCTGAGCGCCGGGGATGCCGAACGACTCCGGGAAGCGGAGCGCAAACTTGCCGACCGGGACTATCCCGGAGCAGCGAAACTCGCCGCCGAAGCCCTGGCAACCCTGCCGCCGGGCAGTGAGTATGGACGGGAATTCGGCGACATACTGAGTTCGGCCAACTGGGAGGCTTGCGTGAACCGCACCCAGCTTCCCGGCGTCACCGAAACCCATCTGGTACGCGCCGGCGACAGCCTGAGCCGGCTCGCCGTCAAATACCACACCACCGTTGAAGCGTTGCGGATTCTCAATCAGCTCAAGGGTGATACCATCATGGTCGGGCAGAAACTTTTCGTCGTCCCCGGCCCGTGGCGTATCGAAGTCAGGAAAGGCGAACGCCGCCTCTATCTCTACCGGGAACCGGCTGAAGGAGAGTCCCGGCTGTTTCTGGTGTTTGACGTCGGTATCGGCCGGATGGGAAAAAC